>CABUAS010000068.1 GCA_902489595.1 uncultured Oscillospiraceae bacterium
AAAAGGTTTTTTAACAACCTTAAGTATTATATTGCATTTTATCTTGTTTTACAAGATATTTTTAAGGAGAATTTACCAATGAACAAAAAGTACAATGTAGGTATTGTTGGCGCAACAGGTATGGTTGGTCAGCGTTTTGCCACACTTCTTGCAGACCACCCTTGGTTTAACGTAGTTTGTCTTGCAGCATCATCAAGATCGGCAGGTAAGCCTTATTCTGAGGCTGTAGGCAAAAAATGGTGCATGGATACAGAAATCCCTGAAAAACTTAAAGATATCGTTGTTATGGACGCAACGGCAGATATTGAAAAAATCACCAAACTTGTTGATTTCGTTTTCTGTGCAGTAGATATGAAAAAAGACGAAATCAAAAAACTTGAAGAAGAATATGCAAAACACGAATGTCCTGTAGTTTCAAACAACAGTGCTCACCGTTTTACTCCCGATGTTCCTATGGTTGTGCCTGAACTCAATGCAGACCATATCAACATTATTCCTAAGCAGAGAGAAAGACTCGGCACAAAGCGCGGCTTTATCGCAGTTAAGTCAAACTGTTCACTTCAGTCTTATGTACCTGCCCTCTTCCCTCTTCACGAAAAATACGGTGTTAAAGATGTACTTGTTTGTACTTATCAGGCAATCAGCGGCGCAGGCAAAACATTTGAAACCTGGCCTGAAATGATTGACAACGTTATTCCGTATATCGGCGGCGAAGAAGAAAAAAGTGAAAAAGAACCGCTTAAGCTCTGGGGCAAAATCGAAGGCAATGAAATTAAACTCGCTGAAAAACCTAATTTCACTGCTCAGTGTATCCGTGTTCCTGTTTCAAACGGTCATTTGGGTGCAGTTTTCGTAAACTTTGAAAATAAACCGTCAAAAGAAGAAATGATTAAGGTATGGGCCGATTTCAAAGGCAGAGCACAGGAACTTAATCTTCCGTCCGCTCCAAAACAGTTCCTTAATTACTTTACAGAGGATGACAGACCTCAGATAAATTCCGAAAGAATGCTTGAAAACGGTATGGCAATCTCAATCGGAAGATTAAGAGAAGATACACAATATCAATATAAGTTTGTATGCCTTTCACACAATACTTTAAGAGGCGCCGCAGGCGGTGCGGTTCTTCTTGCAGAACTTTTATGTGCTGAAGGCTATATGGATTAATTTATAAGGAGAAATCGCTATGAAAGAACCTATTTTTACAGGTGCAGCCGTTGCAATTATCACACCAATGAGCGATGACGGCTCTGTTAATTATGATGAATTCGCAAAGTTTATTGACTGGCAGATTGATAACGGCACTGACGCTGTTGTTATCTGCGGCACAACAGGAGAAAGTTCAACACTTGAGGTTGATGAGCATAATGAATGCATCCGCTGGTGCATTGAATATGTTAACGGAAGATGCAAGGTTATTGCCGGAACAGGTTCAAATTCCACTGCATCCGCAATCGAAATGAGCCAAGAGGCCTGCAAAAACGGTGCAGACGCACTTTTGCTTGTAACTCCGTACTACAATAAAACAAGCCAAAGAGGTCTTATTGCGCATTACACAGCAATTCACGATGCTACCGACAAGCCGATTATCCTTTACAATGTTCCGTCAAGAACAGGTGTGAACATTCAACCCGAAACTGCCGCCGAACTTGCTAAACTTCCGAGAATAAACGGCATCAAGGAAGCAAGCGGAAATCTTGAGCAGATTGCAAAAATCAACGAATTATGCGGTGATGAACTCAATATCTGGAGCGGTAACGATGACCAGATTTATGATGTTCTTGAAAGAGGCGGAAAAGGTGTTATCAGCGTTCTTTCAAATGTCTGCCCGCAGGAAACACACGATATTGTTGCCGCTTATCTTGACGGTGACAAAGATAAATCAAAGTCTCTTATGGATAAATATATGAAGCTTGCAAAAACTCTTTTCTGTGATGTTAACCCTATTCCTGTAAAAGAGGCTTGCAATATGATTGGCTTCAAGGCAGGTCATTGCAGACTTCCGCTTATTGATATGACTGATGAGAACAAAGAAAATATGAAAAATGTTCTTAATGAGTATGGACTTATAAAATAATAAACAAAAAGGAATTATAAAATGACTAAAATTATTCTTTCCGGTGCAAACGGTAAAATGGGCAGAGTAATTCAGAATGTTGTGTCATTAAGAGATGATTGTGAAATTGTTGCAGGTGT
The DNA here is from genome assembly GCA_902489595.1 of uncultured Oscillospiraceae bacterium. GTDB lineage: Bacteria > Bacillota > Clostridia > Oscillospirales > Acutalibacteraceae > Eubacterium_R. Next base: position 2,194 of record CABUAS010000068.1, read on the forward strand.
TGACTTGAACACCGAAAGCACCTCATTCCCTGTTTATGCAGATATAAATGAAATTACCGAAAAAGCAGATGCTATTATTGATTTTTCAAATCCTGTTCTGCTTGACAGTCTTCTCGCTTACTCAAAAGCAAATAAAATGCCTTTGGTTATTGCTACAACAGGTTATGACGATAACCAAAAAGCACAAATTAATGATGCTTCAAAGGAATGTCCTATTTTCTTTACTTATAATATGAGTATGGGAATCAATCTTCTTGCAAATCTTGCAAAAAAGGCTGTTTCGGTTCTCGGTTCGGATTTTGATATTGAAATTATCGAAAAGCATCATAATCAGAAAATTGACGCACCGAGCGGCACTGCTTTAATGCTTGCAGACGCAATATGCGAAGAAATTGATAACGATATGAAATATGAATATGACCGCCATTCAAAGCGTGAAAAAAGAACTAAAAACGAAATCGGTCTGCACGCAGTAAGAGGCGGCACAATCGTCGGCGAACACGACATTATGTTCTGCGGACGTGATGAAATAATTACTTTGTCCCACTCTGCAAGGAGTAAAGAAATATTTGCTGTAGGCGCGGTTAATGCCGCCGTTTATATGAACGGCAAGGATGCCGGTCTTTACGATATGGCAGAATTAATAAAATAACTAACCTAAACTAAAACACCACTGAATTTTCAGTGGTGTTTTTTACTGCCTCAGGCAAAAAATGATTTTAATTCTTCAAGTTTTTCAGGGATTTTGATTGACTGCGGGCAATGTGACGCACATTTGCCGCATTTTATACAAACATCGGCGTTATTATCAGCAGGAATTACAGAATATTTCTTTTTGCTTTCTTCCTCAGATATATCACCGTTTTTATATTCATTATAACAAGCAAAGACAGTTGATATTTTAACGCCTTTCGGGCAGTCAGCACAATAATCACAGCCTGTACAGGGTATTACATCCTTTTTATTCATAATAGATGCAACATTAAAGCACGCCTGCAATTCACTATCAGTAAGCGGTTTAAAGTCAGTTAAAGTATTAATATTATCCTGCAACTGTTCGATTGAATTCATACCGCTTAAAATAGTAACTACATTCGGTAAATTGGCAACAAACTTAATTGCCCAACTTGCGGAAGAAGATTCACAATTAATGTTTTTAAACAATTTTTCTGCATCTTTCGGAATATCTGCAAGTTTGCCGCCGCGCACAGGCTCCATAACTATAACAGGAATTCCTGCTTCGGTCAAAATCTCATACTGCGTTTTGGCGTCCTGATTTTTCCAGTCAAGATAATTAAGCTGAATCTGAGCAAAATCCCAATGATGGGCAGCCACAATCTGCTTTAAATCTTCAATCGTTCCGTGAAATGAAAATCCGATATTTTTAATAAGCCCCTGCTTTTGTTTTTCAACCAAAAAATCATATGCGCCGAACTTTTCGCATTTTTCAAAATTATTCTTATCAAGAGAATGCAAAAGATAATTATCAAAATACGCCGTGCCTGTTCTTTTAAGTTGATTGGAAAAAATTTTTTCCATATCGGCAGGCTTTTTGCACATCCAAATCGGCAGTTTATCAACAAGATAATAACTTTCTCTCGGATATTTGGAAAGTGCAGTACCTATAAACTTTTCACTTTTTCCTGCGTGATACATATAAGCGGTATCAAAATAATTTATACCGTTTTCTATTGCAAAATCAACAAGCTTCTGCGCTTCTTTATAATCAATAATCGGATTGGCCTCTCTTTTAATGATGCCTTTTACCGGCAGCCTCATTGTACCGAGTCCGAGTCTTGATAATTCTGTATCTTTAAAAGGAACTCTGTCTATCATTTTTTACTCCTTAGTCCAGGTTACCCCCTGCGGCGTGTCTTTTAAAATAATTCCCTGTGCTTTTAAATCATCTCTGATTTTGTCAGCAGTGGCAAAGTCTCTGTTCTTTCTTGCCTCCTGCCTTTTTTCAATAAGCGCCTCAATTTCGGCATCAAGGTCATTTGACTTTCTGTTATATAAAATGCCGAGAACTCCGCAAAGTTCATCAAATACCTTTGCAGCAGTTTTACAAACATTTTCAGAAACTGCCTTATCAAGAATTTTGGTATTAATATCTTTAACGAGTTCAAAAACAGCGGACAAACCATCGGCAGTATTCAAATCATCGTCCATAGCCTCAATGAATTGCTCTCTGCGTCCGTTTAAAGCATTTATAAGATCAACGTCATCATCAATATGAGCAGCATTTTTGATTGCAAAATCAAGGCTTTCACGGCAGGTATAAAGTCTTTCAAGCGCAGATTTGCACTGCTCAATAATTTCAAGATTATAGTTAATCGGTGAACGGTAATGAGATGAAATAAGAAAATATCTGATTACTTCATAACCGTAAACATCAGCAATTTCACGAACTGTTTTGAAATTGCCGAGCGATTTACTCATTTTTACGTTATCAACATTAATGTAACCGTTGTGCATCCAGTATTTTGAGAAAGTGCAGTCATTTGCACATTCACTCTGTGCAATCTCATTTTCATGATGCGGAAAAACAAGATCCTGTCCGCCGCAGTGAATATCTATTGTTTTGCCGAGATATTTTCTGTTCATTGCAGAACACTCAATATGCCAGCCCGGTCTGCCCTTGCCCCAAGGCGACTCCCAGTAAGGCTCACCCTCTTTTGCACCTTTCCAAAGCGCAAAATCAAGCGGATTTTCTTTAATGTCACCAACTGCAATTCTCGCACCGCTTACCAAATCCTCAATCGGCTGATGAGAAAGTTTGCCGTATTCCTTAAACTTCAATGTTCTGAAATAAACATCACCGTTTACTGCATAAGCATAACCCTTTTCTTCAAGAGACTTGATAATATCAATAATTTCATCAATATTCTCTGTTGCCTTCGGGTGAACGGTAGCGTCTTTAAAATTAAGACCGTGTGCATCGGTCCAGAATTCCTCAATGTACTTTTTGGAAATCTCCTCAAACGTGCTTCCCTCTTCGCTGGCACGATTGATTATTTTATCATCAATATCGGTAAAATTCTGAACAAATTTAACGTTATAGCCTCTGTACTCCAAGTAGCGGCGAAGAACGTCAAAAACACAAAGCGGTCTTGCATTTCCTATATGAATATAGTTATAAACGGTAGGACCGCAGGCGTAAATTTTAACTTCATTTTCATCAACAGGAACAAACTCTTCCTTGCTTCTTGACATTGTATTAAAAATTCTCATTTATTTATCCTCCAACTCTTTAATTTTCTGTTCCAATTCTTCGATTTTCTTTGCATTTTCCCTGATGAGCGTCATAACAGGATCAGGAATGTTAATCTGATCAAGGTCATCAACTCTTTCACCGTCAATCCTTACAATCTCACCGGGAACACCCACTACTGTGCAGTTCGGCTCAACATCTTTAACTACAACCGCACCTGCGGCAACCTTTGCATTTCTGCCGATTGTAATAGGTCCGAGAACCTTTGCACCCGAGCCAATCATAACCCCGCTTTCAATAGTCGGGTGACGCTTGCCGACGTCTTTACCCGTACCGCCGAGCGTAACACCCTGATAAATCATAACATCGTCAGCAATTTCTGTTGTTTCACCGATTACAATACCTGCGCCGTGGTCTATACAAACTCTCTTGCCGATTGTAGCGCCCGGGTGAATTTCAATTCCTGTTTTATGCGCACATCTTTGGCTTATATATCTTGCAATAAAAGGCATATTATGCTTCAAAAACCAATGGGCTTTTTTGTGACTTCTCAGTGCCTTGAAACCCGGATACAATAAAATAATTTCGATAGGACTTCTGGCAGCAGGGTCATGCTCCATAAATGCCTTTACGGATTCCTTATAATCTTTAAACATAGAATCCCCTTTCAAAAAAAATAAACCTCTGCCAAAAAATGACAGAGGCAATAAATTACTGCGGTTCCACTCCTGTTTATACTCAACTGCTGAAACAGTTTTGCCTGTAACGGGGCAACCGCCGCAGAATACTTTTGATTTCCTCTGCGGTGCTGACAGGTGCATTTCAGATACCGTTTAATACATATCTTTCAGCAAAATGATATGCTCTCTGAAATAAACTGAAATATCCTACTTCTCCTGCTAAAGCGCATTTAAATATTCAACATATTAACATTATAGCAAAAAAATTAAATTTTGCAACTGCTTATTTTGTTTTAATGAGGTGCCAACCGTCTTTGGCATAAACTATTCCGCTCAAAACGGTAACAACAGATACAATCCAAAATGCTATTGTGCAGTAAATATTAAACCAAGGCGTGGTCATATCAATATCTACTGATGGGCTTTCTCCGATTGCAAGAAACAGAAATGCAAGACCCGTTGTTGACATCTGAAGAAAAGTTTTTGCTTTTCCGAATGCATTTGCAGGTATAATTTCACCCGATGACGCTCCCGCCATTCTAATACCTGCAACAAGAAATTCTCTTGCAAGCATAAGCATAATGCAAATATCCGTATGCCAGCCTGCATTTACAAAAATAAGATATGCCGCAAAAACAAGACTTTTATCTGATAACGGATCCATCAATTTGCCGAAATCAGTTACAAGATTATTTTTTCTGGCAATAATTCCGTCTGCCTTGTCACTCATACAAGCAATAAAATAAACAATGAGTGCCGCTACCCAATGATATTTAAAATCAATATACGCAAACGCCATTAAAAACGGTATACAGCAAAAACGAAAAACCGTAATTTTATTAGGTAAATTCATTATACACTTTCTCCTATCAAATCATATCCGTCAAAATCTGTTATCTTAACCTGAACAAAATCACCAATATTAAGGTCATCATCAGAGGTGAAAAATATTCCGCTGTCAATTTCAGGCGAATCAAGATAGCTTCTGCCGATGTACTTGCCGTCATTCTTTTCATCAATAATAACTTTATAAACATTTCCTATTCTGCTTTTATTCGCATTTTCCGTAATGGAATACTGAATATCCATAAGTACTTCGGCACGCCTATTCTTAACATCATCGTCAATCTGATTTTCAAAAGAATAAGCAGGCGTATCTTCTTCGGGAGAATAAGCAAAACAACCCATTTTATCAAACTTAATATCTTTAACAAAATTACAAAGTTCTTCAAAATCTTCTTCTGTTTCACCCGGAAAACCTACCATAAAAGTAGTTCTTAAAGATAAATCGGGAATTCTGTTTTTCATTTTCTGCAAAAGTTCTTTTAAAAATTCATAAGAACCGTTTCTGTTCATAGATTTAAGAATTCTATTATTACAATGCTGCAGAGGAATATCAATGTAAGAACAAACTTTTTCTTCACTTGCAATTACATCAATGAGTTCATCAGTAACCCTGTCGGGATAACAATAAAATAATCTAACCCACTGAATTTTTTCAATTTTGCATATTTCTTTCAAAAGTTCTGCAAGTTTATATTTGCCATAGCGTTCAAGACCGTACTTCGTAGTATCCTGTGCAACCAGAATAAGTTCTTTTATTCCGCTTTCGGCAAGCAAGTTAGCCTCATCAATGATACTTTGCATTGTTCGCTCTCTGTACTTCCCTCTTATCAAGGGAATTGCGCAGTACGAGCATTTATTGTCGCACCCATCTGAAAGTTTCAAATATGCCCAATGAGGCGGCGTAGAAAGCATTCTTTTATCGTCAAGAGGAAGATAACACTTATCCGGGAAAATCTCTGTTTTAATGCCGAGCAGAGCTTTCTGGCAGGTTTTAACAATGTCACAATTTGCACCTATACCTATAACGGCGTCAACTTCCGGAATCTCTTTAATAATTTCTTCCTGATACCGTTCTGCAAGACAGCCGGTAACAACTATTGCAGAAACAAGACCCGCTTTTTTATACTCGGCAACTTCAAGAATATTTTCGATTGCCTCTTTCTTAGCGTCTTCAATAAAGCCGCAGGTGTTGATTATCATAACATCAGCATCTTCTATCGTCTGAACAACGGTAAAATCACTGCTACTTAATTTTTCAAGCATAATTTCCCCATCAACCTGGTTTTTAGGACAACCGAGAGAAATCATACCCACTTTAAAATTTTCATTCATTTTCAATTTCATATAAGGCGGATTTAATATCACTGTAAGAAAATCCTTTTCTCATTAAAGCGTTGATAACCTTGTTTTTACCGCCTTCTGCTTTCAATTTATTCAGATAACTTTTATTGATAATGTTAATAATTGCCTGTTCACTGTTTATTTCAAGTTCATCAAGAATATTAGAAATTATTTCCTTATCAATTCCTTTGTAATAAAGTTCCTGCTTAACGTGATTTTCTGAAAAATTTTTATTTCTCAAAAGATGTTCGGCATAATTCAAAGCAAATTTTTCATCGTCAAGATAACCCATTTCAATGAATTTATCAATCGCTTTGTCTGCCGATACTCTGTCAACACTTTTGAGCAGTTTATCACGCAGTTCCTTTATTGAATGGTCACGTCTTGAAAGTAAATCAGCGCATTTATTGAACGCTTTTCTGTAATTGATTTTTTCAAAAAGCGACTGCCATTCTTCATCATCAATATCAGTACCGTCAGGAACAAAGATTTCTGCCCAATAATCGACATCAGTTGTAATAACATATTCATCATCAAGCAGAATATGTATCTTTTTTCCTCTGCCTCTTTGCGCTTTTAAAATCATCAGTCTTCGTCGTCTTCTACAGCAATATCAAGTTTTGCTCTTGCGGCAGCTCTTGTCTGCTTTACAGGGGGTTCGGCAGGTACAGAAGTTTCATCGCCGTCATCCGCTTTCGGGGCTGCCTTACCTCTGAATTTCTGTCCCGAAGTGTTCTGAAGTTCCTGAAGTTTTTCTTTAATTTGTGCCTCAATCTTAGCAGAAAAATCAGCATCACTTTCAACAAGTGCCTTAACCTTTTCTCTTCCCTGACCAAGCCTTTCGTCACCATAAGAAAACCACGAACCGCTCTTCTTGATAATATCAAGGTCAACTGCAACATCAACAATTTCGCCGCTTTTGCTGATTCCCTCGCCGTATACAATATCAAATTCTGCCTGTTTGAACGGAGGTGCAAGTTTATTCTTAACGATTTTGCATCTTGTTCTTGTGCCAACAAGTTCAGTACCTGTGCCTTTGATTGATTCGCCTTTTCTTACATCAATACGCATAGACGAATAGAATTTAAGAGCACGGCCGCCAGTCGTAACTTCGGGGTTGCCATACATTACGCCAACCTTTTCACGAAGTTGGTTAATGAAAATAATAAGACAGTCGCTTTTATTGATTGAGCCTGTAAGTTTACGAAGTGCCTGGCTCATAAGCCTTGCGTGAAGGCCAACGTGAGAGTCGCCCATTTCGCCGTCAATTTCAGTTCTCGGAACAAGAGCAGCAACAGAGTCAACAACGATAATATCTACTGCACCTGAACGGACAAGCTGCTCGGTGATTTCAAGTGCCTGCTCACCATAGTCGGGCTGTGAAACAAGAAGTGAATCAATATCTACACCGAGATTGGCGGCATAAACTGGATCAAGCGCGTGTTCTGCATCAACAAATGCAGCCTCACCGCCGAGTTTTTGAGCTTCAGCAATGCAGTGAAGTGCAAGAGTAGTTTTACCCGATGATTCGGGACCGTAGATTTCTACAATTCTGCCTCTCGGCAAACCGCCGATACCGGTTGCCAAGTCAAGTGTAAATGAACCTGTTGAAATAGCCTCAATATTAAGGTGTTTATTTTCACCGAGGCGCATAACAGCACCTGCACCATATTGCTTTTCAATCTGCTTTAAAGCGGCGTCAAGTGCTTTTCTTTTATCTTCAGCCGAAACTTTCTTTTCGACTACAGGTATTTTTTTATCATTTGCCATAAATAATCCTCCAAAAAGATGGGCATAAATGTATTCGCCCTGATAACTTATATTATATAAAAAATAAATAAT
>CABUAS010000069.1 GCA_902489595.1 uncultured Oscillospiraceae bacterium
CAAGCCACTCTACTGCGGAAATATCGAGATGGTTTGTAGGCTCGTCAAGAAGAAGCAAATCAGCTTTTGAAAGGAGCAGTTTTGCAAGAATTAATTTTGATTTCTGACCGCCTGAAAGTTTTGAAGTGCTCATATCAAATTCAGACTCGGTAAAACCGAGACCGATAAGGCTTGAACGTGTAAGGCTTTTATAAGTCAGACCGCCCATAGACTGAAACTGATTTGTGAGTAAATCCTGCTTTGCGATTAAATCATCGGTAGGATTTACGGTAAGTTCGTTTGCAATTTCGTCAAGTTCTTTTTCCATTTCAATCAAATCACTGAAAACGGAAATGAGTTCATTATAAACGGTTCTGTTTTCCGAGCAGGAGTGCTGTGCCATATAGCCGACTTTAACATTTTTGCCGATGAAACAGCCGCCGCTGTCGGGCAAATACTCGCCTGTAATAATTTTAAAAAGAGATGTTTTGCCGACACCGTTTGCACCGACAAAGCCGACCCTGTCCTTTTCAAAAACATCAAAGGAAACATCGGAAAAAAGCATATTTTCTCCGAAAGACAATGTTAAGTTTTGTATGGATACTGCTGACATAATCGAAATTGTTTCCTTTCAATGAGTTTATATTATGGCGATTACGGGAGGGCGCGGAGACCCTCCCCTACGAATAGTTTAAAAAGCAACATATATTTTACACTATTAAGGCTTGAATGTGAAGAGGAAATTTGATATTATATTAGCAGTTTTTCGAAAAAAGGACAAATAATTATGGAAATTTTGAAATTAAAGCCTGTATTTAAAGACTATATATGGGGCGGAACACGCCTTAAAGACGATTTCGGTTTTGAAAGCGACCTTGACAAACTTGCAGAAGGCTGGATGCTTGCCTGCCACAAAGACGGCAAAAGCGTTATTGAAAACGGCGAATACGCAGGCAAAACACTTGAAAATATAATAGATGAAATCGGAGCAGTAAAAGTTATCGGTACGAAATCCGAAAAATTTCCGTATTTCCCTGTTTTGATTAAATTGATTGATGCAAAGGATAATCTTTCAATTCAGGTGCACCCTGACAACGAATATGCTCAAAAAGTTGAACACGAATTCGGCAAAACGGAAATATGGTATGTGCTTGACGCCGAGCCCGACGCAACGCTTATTTACGGCTTTAAAGAAAAAATTTCTGCCGATGAATTTAAAAATGCCATAGAAAACAACACGCTTTTGGATGTGCTTAATGTTGTTAATGTAAAAAAAGGTGATTTATTCTTTATTGAGGCAGGCACGGTGCACGCAATCGGGAAAGGCACGCTTATTGCCGAAATTCAGCAGAACAGCAATTCCACATACCGTGTTTACGATTACGGCAGAGTAGGAGCTGACGGCAAGCCGAGAGAACTGCACATTAAAAAAGCAGTTGACGTATCAAAAACGGAGCCTGCAAAATATGAAATCAAACCCTTTGGCGAAGAAATTAAAATTGACGGCGGCACAAGTCAGATTTTAACCGAATGTGATTTATTTACCGTAACAAAATATAATGTGAACAGTGAAATTACACTTTTTGCGGATGAAAGAAGCTTTAACCACATTCTTGTTACAAACGGCAGCGGCAAAATAAACTATACTGAGTTTAAAAAAGGTGACAGTTTCTATATTCCTGCCTCTTTCGGTGAATATAAAATTGCAGGCAATGCCGAAATTCTTGTAACAAAAATTTAATAAAAATTAAATTCAATGAATAAAAGCCGTTAGTATGCACAAAATACTAACGACTTTTTTTGATATGGAGATGAGAATTTTATGAAAGTTATAAATACCATTGCTTTAATTCTTAACATTATCGGCGGAATCAACTGGGGTCTTATCGGTCTTTTCAAATTTGACCTTGTTGCATGGATATGCGGCGGTCAGGACGCTGTTTTTGCAAGAATTATTTACAGCATTGTAGGTCTTGCGGCAATCTGGTGTATCAGCTTACTGTTTACAAGACGAGGTATGTTGGAAGAATAAGGACAAAGGGTCGATGAGGGCATCGACCCCTACAAATTTAGCGGCAATTTAAGAATTGCCCGTTTACATATTTGCATATGCGTTTTGCATTTCGGTTCGGATTTTATCAAGAATTTTCTTTTCAAGGCGTGAAATATAACTTTGCGATATGCCCATCAAATCGGCAAGCTGTTTTTGTGTATGTTCTTTTTCACCGAGAATTCCGAAGCGTTTTTTCATAAGCTCCTGCTCTTTTTCAGGTAATGTGAGAACAATTTTTAAAAGCAATTTTTTCTCATCATTATACTCTATATCATTTGAAATTTCATCAGGTTCACTGCCGAGAACATCACTCAGTGTAAGTTCATTACCGTCCCAGTCAATACTGAGCGGCTCATCAAAACTGAGTTCTATTTTTGAGTTATTAACCTTTCTGAGATGCATTAAAATTTCGTTTTCAATGCACCTTGATGCATAAGTGGCGAGTTTGATATTCTTTTCGGGATTAAACGTTTTAACGGCTTTCATAAGTCCGATTGTGCCGATTGAAACCAAATCCTCGGTTGAGGTTGCACAGCCGTCAAACTTCTTGGCAATATAGACCACAAGACGCAGATTGTGCGTTATAAGCAGTTCCCTGTGCGTATCGTCACCTGCACGAAGCTCTGCCATAACAGTTTCCTCCTCCTCTTTTGTAAGCGGCGGCGGAAGTGTTTCGGGTCCGTTTATATAATGGCATTCTTTTCTAAACAGCTTTAAGAAAAAAATTTTTATTTTTTCTAACATATGTATCACCTTTCATTTAAGATTTTAGGATTTATAATTCCTCTGTACTCCCCTTTCTTCAGATTATCATTAAGAGCTACATAAACATTGTTCAGTTTTGTCTCTCCTCTGCTTGTTATAATCAGAGTTTCATCAGGTTTAAAGGCATTCAGCACACCTTCGCCTGCGATAGTTGAATAAGGCACAAGTCGTTCTGTTTCAATATCGTCAAAAAGGCTTTTATCCGCAATTATGACAGGAGCATTTGAAAAAGGCTCTTTCAGATTATTTCCGCTGTCGGCAAATGCAAAAAATCTGTATTCCCTGCCGTTTTTTGAAACTACAGCCTGATAAAGCTCTTTTTCAGCGATTTTGTTATTATAAATTCTGATGATTATTACCGAAAACAAATACGCAAAAAGCGCAGAAAACAAAAGCAATTTAGCCGAAATATTGAAGTAAACAGTGCTGTTGTTTATTACAACACCTTTGGGCTTGAATATCATCCACATACCGATAATTATGCCGACAAACATAAGATTTGCAAAGTAAAAAATAAGCACTTCTTTAAAATAATTTTTAAAGCCTTTTAATTTAAATGACGCCAGAACAATTAAACAGCCAACGACAAATTTACCGAGTATTGACACAAGAAAACTTAAATCGTCGGCAAGAATTACAAGTGAATACAAGCCGCCGAGCAGTGAGCCGAGCACAATACGCCACAGCTTATCGTCGCTTTTCGAAAGCTTTGCAGTGAGCTGCAAAAGAAAAAAAGTTATGAAGAAATTTACTATAAAAAGCACATCAACATAAATAACCAAAAAAACAACTCCCAAGACCTATTATATATAGCCTTGGGAGTTAATTTTGTCAGATTTTATATTTGAAATAAATATATTAATCCTTAATTTCGATTGTTTCGATTACAACATCGTAAACAGGTTTATCTGACATGCCAGTTTTAGTTGAAGCAATATCTTCAAGAACATCTGCACCGTCTGTAAGCATACCGAAAACGGTGTGATGAAAATCAAGCCACGGTGTGCCGCCGACTTCCTTATACTTATCAATAACCTCCTGTGGGAAGCCGTTATCCTTCAGTCCCTCCATCTGTGCAAGAAGACTGTCGGGCACTGTTTTAGCCTGAACAATAAAAAATTGACTGCCGTTTGTGTTCGGACCTGAATTAGCCATGGAAAGTGCACCGTAATAATTGCGTGCGTCAAGCGTAAATTCATCCTCAAAGCTTTTGCCCCAGATAGACTCACCGCCCATACCTGTACCCGTAGGGTCACCGCCCTGAATCATAAAATCTTTGATTACACGGTGGAAAATAAGACCGTCATAATAACCGTTTTTTGCGTGCGTTGTAAAGTTTTCAACTGCTTTCGGCGCTGCCGACTCGTTCAGTTCAAAGGTCATATCGCCTTTATTTGTTTTAATTACTGCAATACTCATTGGTATTTCACCCTTTCATTTACTTCTTTTAGTTTATCAACATCAATTTTTATTACCTCACGGTCATAAGTCATAATGCCGTTAAGCTCGTCCTCAACATCTGTTACCTGCGTATAAACGGTTGCTGAAAGTCCCGTTTTTATCTGAGGAATAATTGTGTTGTTAAAGCACTTGAGATAAGCCTTTGTAAGTGCCTCTTTGGAATTATATATCTTATAACCGAACATTTTGTCATTAAAGGTGTGTCCCTTAATTCTTTGGGAATAACCGCCGAATTCAGACAAAACATAAGGCTTATTCCCTGTTTTTACCTTAATCGGTGTAAAATAGATATGTTTGGATATAACATCTGTATGTCCGTTATCGTGCCAGCCCGATGTGCTGTCAATCACTCTTGTGGTATCCATACTTCTGATTAAGTCATAAGCAATCTTTGAATCGAACTGACCCCAGCCCTCGTTGAAAGGCACCCACATTGCAATGCATGGGCAGTTGTAAAGATAATCAATCATATCGGTAAGCTCTTCATAATAAAGGTCACGGCATTCCTTATCGGTTCTCGCAAAGGTTTTATACTTCGTATCATCAAGCGTAATGCCGATAAACGGAATTGCAGATACTTCAAGACCGTATTTGCCGCCGCCGTTAATCATATCCTGCCAAACAAGAATACCGTTTATATCACAGTAATGATACCACAAAAGCGGCTCGATTTTGATATGCTTGCGAAGCATATTAAAGCCCATTTTTTTAACGGTTTCAACATCATATTTCATAGCCTCATTGCTCGGAGGCGTTAAAAATCCGTCGGGATAATAGCCCTGGTCAAGCATACCGTTATGAAAATACGGTTTATTGTTGAGAGCAAGGCGCAAAATGCCGTCTTTATCCTTCATAACAGAGAATTTACGCATACCGAAATAAGACTTTATACGCTCGCCGCAGGCAGAAAATACAACGTTATAAAGGAATGGGCTTTCAGGCGACCATTCCTTGAAGTCGGGAATTTTTATTCTTTTCTCAGTTGTTTCGGCAATCAAATCCTCGCCGTCATAAATGCTTGTAAGAACATTATCAGTACCGAAAAATTCAAAAGAAACAGTGCTGTTATCGTAATCAGGTGTAATTTTAACCTTTTCAAGAAATTCCTTTGGCGTGCTTTCAAGCCAGACAGTCTGCCAGATACCGCTCTGCGGACTGTACCATATACCGCCGCGGCTGAATTTCTGCTTGCCTCTTGAAAATTCTTTAGTATCGGAAAAATCCTGAACAGTTACATTAAGAACATTGTCGTTATCCTTAATATAATCGGTAAGTTCAAAAGTAAACGGCGTATAACCACCCTTATGAACGCCGAGTTTAGTTCCGTTAAGATAAACGGTTGCAATCTGATCTACTGCGCCGAAATGAATAAACACTCTGCCCTTATTAAAGTTTTCAGGCAAATCAAAATGCTTTTCATAATGCAGATATTCATCAGGCTTCAGCACCCTTTCCACACCGCTGAGCGGCGTTTCGGGTGAAAACGGCACAACAATATCCGTGCCGAAAGATGACGGCAGACCGTAGCTTTTTGAAAATTCGCATTTCCACATTCCGTTTAAATTCAGATAACTATCACGCACGAACTGCGGACGGGGGTATTCGCCGAGCGGACACTCCCTGTTTAAATTTTTACCCCATTTTGTAAGAAGCATAATCACTTATCCTCACATATTATTTTTGAATCAACTATCTGAACATATTTATTGCATATTTCAAGAGCCGCTTTTTTATGGCTGACGATTATGCAGGTTTTGTTTTCAAGCTGTTTCAGATTCATTAAGAACTGCTTTTCGGTCTCTTCGTCAAGCGCCGAAGTTGCCTCGTCAAGCAGAAGCACGGGAGATTTTGAGAGCAGTGACCTTGCAATGGCAAGACGCTGAATTTGCCCCTCAGAAAGCCCCATTCCCTTTTCACCGATAACAGTTTCAAGACCGAGCGGAAGCTCGTCAATAAACTGCTTTGCGCAGGAAATTTTTACTGCCTTTTCAATTTCTTCATCGGTTGCATCGCTGTTGATAAAGGTTAAATTATCACGGATTGTGCCCGAAAGGAGCATATTGCCCTGCGGAACATATGCAAAAAGCTTTCTTGTGTGACGGTCTACGGGAATTTTGCCGTCTGAAAGTTCAAGCGAAATTGAACCGCCGTTTACCGAGAATACTCCAAGAAGAAGTTTCAAAAGTGTACTTTTGCCGATTCCCGAAATGCCCATTATGGCAACAAAATCGCCTTTTTTAATATTCAGCGAAGTATTGTCAAGAATAGTATCTCTGTCATATTTAAACGAAATATCCCTAAATGAAATCGACTGTAATTTATCGTAAGTTGCGATTGTATCAACATCACTTTTATTGCTTTCCTCTTCATCAGGCAGATTGCAGATTTCCATAAGCCTTTCACCTGACGCAACAAGAGAATAAATTTTGGGCAGAATGCCCGAAAGACTTGCAAACGGCGCCTGAACCTGATTTACAAGCTGAAGCATAGCAGTAACCGTGCCGTATGTCATACCGCCTGACAAAAGGCGGAACGCACCGAAAGCAAGTGCAAAAACATAGCCGAGATTGAAAGTAGCCGAAATACCGCCGTTTGCGATAATATTGAAATGGCGGCGTTTCATTTTAACTTTATAGTTTTTATCCTGAAGCTCATCGATTTTATCCTCAATTTTATCTTCAACAACAAAAGATTTAACAACGAGCAGATTTATAATCGTTTCCTGAATGAATGAACGTGTAACGCCTTCTGTGCGCTGAACTTCTTTATGAAGTTTTTTCAGCGTGCCCCTGAAAACTCTTACCGAAAAGAAAACAAGAATACCGCCGACAAAAAATACAAGAGCAAAAATCTTGTCAATAACAACAAGATACGCAAAAGCACACACAAGTTTTACCATAAAGAAAACAAAACTCGGCAGAATTGTTGTTAAGCCATCTGCAATAATTGCGACATCATTAAACATTCGGTTTTGCAGTTCACCTGTATGATAGGCAGAAACTTTTGAATAATCTTTTCTCATAATCTCGGAGAGCATATGCTTTTTGAGAATCATTTCCATTCTGCCTTTTGAGCGCTCAATAAAACTGTTTCCGACGAGATTCAAAACAAGCTGCCCCATAATCAAAAGCAAAAGATAAACGGCATAACGGATAACATAATTCTTATCATGATAAACTACTGCGCCGTCAATAATATGCTTTGAAAAATTTGCATAAAAAATCGAGGCAGCCGCACCGACAGTGTTAGTAAAAATAATCACTGCAATTTTGCCTATCTGACTTTTGCATATGCCGATAAGCCAGTTGATTACTGACAAATCGGATTTTGAAATTTTCTTTTTGAAAGTTTTTTCAGACAAATTAATTTCCTCTTTTTAATATTCTTCTTTTAACAAAGCGTATGCCGCGGTTAATAAACATAGTAAGCGGTCTGAGCGGCAGAATAGCAACCCAGAATCTTGAATAAACCTTATATGCTTTATTCTTTTCAAGGTCAATATATTTTTTTCCGTTTTTATAAAAACCGACAAGTTTGCCTGCTATCATATCATCGGTTACAATTTCACGGCGGTTTGTATTATCGCCGAAAATTTCATAATGGTCATCACACACTTTGACAATGCGGTGCATAATAATTTTGCCGCCTGTTCCACGGTAAACGGGAATATCATATTTATTCAGCCTGCCGCTTGTTTTTGCAACGATAATATTGTCTTTCTGATGATGAATAAGCGGCTCCATGGAAATGCCCGAAGTAAGACCGGAATACACGCCTGTTTTATCAAGAATGGCAGTCATCTGTTCAAAATCAGTGATATTATTATCCGTTTCAGACACCTCCCGAGATATGCAGAATAACAAAACTTTATCAATTTACATTGTAACACACTTACAATCAATATGCAATAAAAAAACAAAACGGGAGGGCACAGAGGCCCTCCCCTACGATTAAAATTACACTTTAACCTTTTTCTTTGACGCAAAGTTGATAATGAGCGCCGCAGCACCCAAACCAAGCACCGCACCCCCTGCGATTAAGGCATATTGCGTATTGTTATTTTCAATATATCCTGCTCCGCCGTCATATCCTTCTACAGAGGTGTAAAGTGATGCTATATACTTAATTTCATCGTAAGAATACAGTCTGCTGTCAGAGGACAAATCGCCATACATTTTACCATTTTCATCCGAACCGTTTAAAATCAAAAACTGCACATCTTCATTCTCTTTACAAACTGCGGCAATAGTTCTTAATTTACCGCTAACACCACCAAACAAATAAACATTTGCATCATTTACACCATTTTTTTCAAGCAATTCTTCAATAAATTCAATATGGTTAAATCTTTCAGTACTTTCTTCTCCGCCTACAGGTACAAAGCATCCTTCACGAACCTCGTCATCAAGATAAATGCAATGTGTTTCTTTATCACCGTATACAGGAACACTGTAAAAACGATACGGAGCATTTACACACAATTCTTTTATGATTTCTTCTGTCATTACATCATAATCAAGTAATTCATAAACATCTAAATATACTTTATATGTTTGATCAAAGAAAATATCGTTTTCATTTATTTCCTGCATTAAGACTTCTGATGCATAATCCATTATTTCCTGTCGATTTTCCGGAGTTATTTCAGGCGTTAAATCTGTTCCATCAATATTATTACCTGCAAAAACAGTTATACAATTTGAAAATAATAATACAAAAATTATTAACGCTGATGCTACTATCTTTTTCATAAAAATCACTCCATTCTGATTAATATACAAGCACTGCTCTACAATAACCTGTACCTGATACGAATTTATAATTCCCGGCAATCATTCCTTTAAAATCATAATATTTTTTCTGGTTTTCTTCTCGAAGTCCACGTCCGGGATCAATTACCCATATTCTGCCCAAATGTTGATCATATCCTGCTCCAACAACAGCGTGCCCACCTTTATCGTTGCCCAATTTATCGTTGTTCCATTTTAATCTAATTAAAAACGGATGATTTTCATCAATTTTGTCTCTTAAATCGTTAAACACAATATTATATCGTGAAACACTACTGCATTTCTTAGTATTTCCTGAAGCAAAATATATAGCCTCTTTTTCTTCTCGCTCGTTCCCTGGATTAGCTTCAACTTTCCTTTAATGTAATAAACTATATCAAATTGACTAATGGTACTATTTGTATTATAAGTTCCAACCATTTCTGAACTTGCTGCCCAACACCAACTATCTTGAGCCTGTTCAACACGATCAATATCAATTTTAGTCGTCATAAGAGCACCCTCATGAGCACCGCTTTGATAAAATGTATATGTTCTGCCAGCATAAGAAAACGACTCTTTATTCATACTGCCGTCTGAACCGTCAAAATAATACCAAAAACCGTTAATTTTATTCCAACGGTACACCATAATACCTCGTGAAGTAAAATAATACCATTTTCCGCCGTCTAAAAACCAGCCTGTGTGCATTACGCCGCTCGGGTTCAGATAATACCAATTACCCTCCCACTGAAGCCATTCAGTCCACATCCAGCCATTTTCATCAAAGAAATACCAGCTGCCGTTTCGCTTACATCATCTGCAAAAGCGTAAAACGGTAATGATGTTACAGAAATCATCATTGCCAGTATAATCATTAAAATTTTTTTCATTTTTGTTCCCCTCT
>CABUAS010000070.1 GCA_902489595.1 uncultured Oscillospiraceae bacterium
AAAAAATGATTTAAAGGAGGCAAATTGTTGGACGGAATAAAAAGGCGAACTACACTCGGCGATTTTTTCAGCGGACTTGACTACATAACAATAATTACTTCAATGATAGCCTCTGCTTACGGTTTGCTGCTTGTTTACAGTGCAACGCACTATGTGCTTGACGATGAAACAAAAATTGCAGGCTCGGTACTTACAATGATTGCTTCAATCGGAGTGGGCATAATAATGGCTCTCGGGCTGTCTGTTATAAACTATGAAGTTATAAGCAAACTATGGCCTGTTGTAGGCGTTGCCTGTGTTCTTTTAATGATTGTTACTTTCTTTTTCGGCACTTCCGCCCCCGGGCGTGACACGGCAAGATCGTGGCTTGATTTCGGATTTTTCACTCTGCAAAGTTCCGAACTTCTGAAAGTCGGTTTTATTATATCTTTTTCATATCACCTTGATTTGGTTAAAGACAATATCAACAAAATTAAAGTGATTATACCGCTTGTACTTCACGGCGCAGTACCTATCGGGCTTTGCATACTTACAGGCGATGCAGGCTCGGCTCTCATTTTCCTTATTATGTTCATAGGAATGTTGTTTTTTGCAAGAATAAACATTGGCTACTTTGCCGCAGGCATATGTGCGCTGATTGTCGGCTTTATTGCGGCGTGGAAACTGAATATCATTGACGGTATTCAAAGACAGAGAATTGAGGCACTGTTTTACCCCGAATTATACAAAGATGTTTTGTATCAGCAGACAAACGGCAAAATCGCACTCGGAAGCGGCGGAATGTTCGGTCAGGGATTTTTACAGGGCAAACTGACACAGAGCGGTGCTGTTCCCGTAAACGAAAGCGATATGATACTTACAGTTGCAGGTGAGGAACTTGGTTTTGTCGGTGCGGCGGCAGTAATTCTGCTGATTGCCGTGCTGATATTAAGAGTGGGCAGAGTTGGTCTTAAAGCAAGAGATAATGTAGGCTATCTTATGTGTATGGGTATTGCCGTAATGCTGTTTGCTCAACTGGTTATTAACGTTGGAATGGAATTATCACTTCTGCCGTGCATAGGTATTACACTGCCGTTGTTCTCGGCGGGCGGTTCATCAAGTCTTAGTATTTATCTTACAATCGGCATTGTTTTATCGGTTTACAGATACAGTAAAAATCAGCAGAAATCATTATTTTATACAGATTAAAAAAGGTGCAGGAATTTGAACATTCCGGCACCTTTTCATATACGCTGCTGCAAAGCAGGTCAATGTGATCCCTTTGTCTGGTGAAATGTCAAAATCGTTGACAAAAGGATTTACATTGACCCCTACAAAGGCTTTTTTAATACCATTTGTTTATCCAGCCGTTTTTATCAGTAACCGACTGTGATGAAGACGGTTTTTCGGATTCGGTGTTTTTTTCCGAAACCGGCGGGAGCGTATTGGGATCAGGCTCGGTATATTCATACTTTTCACGAAAAGTTACTTCATTGTCGTCATTACTTTCTGCCTTTGAAGTGGTTTTATTATTGCCTGATGAAATTGTTGTATTTGAAACATATTTACTGTTTTCAGCAATTTCATAGCCGCCTTTTGAATCAGTAACGGGCTTGCCCTTTTCATCAGTTTTGATTTCATTTAAAACGGTCTGATTTTCTTCATCGGTTACGACCTCATAATAATGAGTTACTCCGTTTTCATCAGTAACAGCCGTAGTTGAAACTGTTTCGGTTTCATCACTTACAGCAGAACACGCGGTGAAAAATGCAACAAGAGCAACTATTGTAAAAATTATTGAAAATGTTTTTTTCATATTATTTTTCACCTCTCAACTTAGAAATGAAAGCGCTGATTTTCAGCGCTAAACGCACAAGCCTTTTTGAAAGAATTGATTTTTTCTGATTTTCAAGTGAAATCTTTTTCTTTTTAAGTTCATCATTAAGATGCGCATATTTATACTGAACAACTTTAATATTTTCTTCGTTAGTTTTTGCGCGTTTCATATTGAACTTGCCCGACTGCCTTAAATTCAAAACTGTATTGATATGGCTGTAAAAATCGACTGCCTCATCTTCACAAAGCGTATCAATAAAAGTATCGAGTTCTTTTGGGTCGACTGTTTCGGCAATATCGCAGGCATTAAAATCTATTACAGACAAACGATACTTAAGAGCCTCAAAGAACTCTTTATCATTTTTCAGATTTTCACTTTTTGCAAACTGCTCTAAAATCTTAATGATTTTATAATAAGAATAAATCCTTTTAATACCGTTTACGCCTGTTGAAATTGAATCGCTGCGCATACGCCTGAAATACAGATTTACATTTTCATAACTTACTCTTTTTGCATATGTCAGACACTGAATTATAAAAAGATTATCCTCGTGGAGCAGACCTTTTTCAAAACGAAGATTAAAACGGTTAAGAAAATCACGGCTGCTTATAAGCATACAGGCTGACGGGCGGAACTCGGAATTATTTGACATTTTTATAAACATCTGTCTTCCGGTTGCGACTTTTGAATAATCTGCACTTCGTTTATACAGTTCATCAAAATGTGAAAACCGTTCAAAAACATTTTCACTGTCAAAAAAAGTTTTTGCACTGAAATATAACTGTTCAAGATTTTTTTCTTTTGCTGTTTTATAAAGATATTCATATGTTTTAGGATGAATATAATCATCACTGTCAATAAATGAGATATATTCACCCCTTGCGATTTCAATACCTCTGTTTCTCGTATCTGAAAGACCGCCGTTTTCTTTATCTATAACGGTAATACGGCTGTCTTTTTCTTTCAGCGAGTTTAAAACAGCAAGTGAATTATCGGTCGAACCGTCGTTAATACAGATTATTTCAATATCTTTAAGAGTATTATTTATAACTGAATTTACACATTCTTCAACATATTTTTCTGTATTATAAACGGGTATTATAACCGAGATTTTTACACTGCCGCCGCTTTGAAACGGAGTATCATTCTGCCAGTTATCTATATCAAAAAGCGGATAATCGGTATTCGGCGCAGTTTCTTTATATTTATGCCACAAATCTTCACCGGATTTTTCAATAATATCAAGAAAAGCATCAAAATCCGACTTGTTATAAAAATATCCTCTTGTGTGACCTGCAACATCAAAATCAAAGAAATACTTATTTTTTAAAAGTGAAGCAAGTTTTATATAATTTTCTTTATCTGATGTTCGTGAAAGAACATAAAGTGACACACTCAACGCACGGTTTACATAACTTTTTTCAAATTCAGCGAATAAGCCGCGCTTTTTAAGTTCATTTTTCAGACCCGTCAAAGCGTCATAAAACTCGGTGCTGAGCGCCGATTTCTGACCCTGAAGGCTTGAAGAATTACCAAAACGATAATTGACAAAAGGTTTATTAACATAGGTAATTCTTTCTGCAAGAGCAAGATTTGAGAAAGTAAAGAACAAATCGTTTGTCTTTTTTATCGGCTGAAACTGAATTGCGTTTGCTTTTACAAAATCTGTTTTATAAAGTTTATTCCAAGGAGCAGGAGAAGTAAATCCAAAAATCCGCTCCCTTACATCATCTGCCGAAAAAGGAAGTGAATCGGGCAGAAGTTTGGTGTTGAGGTATGACGGAAGATATGTTATCTCACCGGTTGAATCATCAAATTTTTTTGCAGAACAAATGCAGACATCAGCATTGTCGGAAACTGCTTTATTATACATACTTTCAAGCATATCCAAGTCAAAAAAATCATCTGAATCAAGAAAAATAATATACTCGCCTATGGCAGTTTTCATACCGTTGTTGCGGGCAGTGCCTGCGTATAAATTCTTTTGAGTAAGAAGTCTTATTCTGCTGTCTTTTTCCTTATACTCATTGATGATGTTTACTGAATTATCTTTTGAACCGTCATCGACAAAAATTAATTCAATATCTTTTAAAGTCTGATTAATCAGACTGTCAACACACTGTTTTAAATATTTTTCAGTATTATAAACAGGAATTACTACTGAAACTTTTGGCATACAAAACCCTCCGATTTACCGATAAAAAGATGATTTTACTTGAATATTCTTTTAATTTTCGCAATAAAACTATCAAGTTTTAAAGCAAATCTTACAATTCTTTTTGAAAGCAGCGAATTATTTTCATTTTCAAGCCTTAACACGTCTTTTTTCAGATTATCATTTGTATGATTAAGTTTATACTGAACAACTTTTTCGGTTTCTTTGGAATTAATAAAGCGTGTCTGACCTTCTTTTTTCTTTGAAAGAGCCCGAGAAACTGTGTTAATATAATTATAAAAATTAATCGCGTCATCTTCTTTGAGCGTATCGGAAAAAGCATCAAGTTCTTCAGGCGGTATTTTTTCTGCAACTTCGCAGGCATTATAATTCATAAGAGAAATCTGGCGTTTTAAAGCGTCAAAAAATTCTTTGTCACAGTTGAGATTTTCGTTTTTTGCAAAACTGCCTAATATTTTAATAATTTCATAATATGAAAAAACACGCTTTATATTATTTTCGCCTGTCATAATCGAATTTCTACGCATACGCCTGAAATAAAGATTTGCATTTACATAACTTACCCTTTCGGCAAATGTAAGGCATTGAATTATAAAGAGATTATCTTCGTGCAGAATTCCCTCTTTAAAGCGAAGATTATTTTTACTTAAAAATTCACGCCTGCTTATAAGCATACACGGCGACGGGCGGAATTCTGCATTACCAGACATTTTTTTAAACATCTGCCTGCCGGATGTAATTTCAGAATAATCAGCACGTCTTCTGTAAAGTTCATCAAAATCCGAAAAAGCAGAATACATATTATCGCTTTCAAAAAAAGATTTTGCACTGAAATAAAGCTGGTCAAGATTATTCTGTTTTGCTTTTGTATAAAGCAATTCATATGTTTTGGGGTGAATATAATCATCGCTGTCTATAAATGAGATATACTCTCCCCTTGCAAGTTCAATGCCCATATTCCTCGTATCCGACGGACCGCTGTTTGGCTTGTCTGCAACTGTAATTCTGCTGTCCTGCTCTTTAAGGAAATTCAAAACGGCAAGTGAATTATCAGTTGAACCGTCATTTATGCAGATAATTTCAATATCTTTCAAAGTGTTGTTTCTTATTGAATTAACACACTCTTCAACAAATTCTTCAGCGTTATATACAGGCACTACAACTGAAATTTTAATACTGCCGTCACTCGGAACAGGAGTATCATTCTGCCAGTTATCTATATCAAAAAGCGGATAATCGGTGTTCGACGCAGTTTCTTTATATTTGCACCACAAATCATCGCCGGATTTATCAATAATATCAAGCAGAACATCAAAATCATAACTGCTGTAAAAATACCCTCTTGTGTGCCCGGCAATGCCGAAATCAAAAAAATACTTATTTTTCAGATCATCGGCAAATTTGATATAATTTTCTCTGTTATCAGCAGAATTCAGAACTGAAACCAAAAGATTTAACGCAAGATTTACATAATCTTTTTCGAACTTATTAAAAATATTTCTGCTCTGAAGCTCTTTTTTTAGTTCATCAAGTGCACTGCGGCAGGAATTTTCAAAATTATCGGGTGCAGAATCTGCAAAAATCAATTCAACATCTTCAAAACTTTCAAAAGAAAAGTATTTTTTATATTCTTTCATATATTTTTCTGCATTAATTACAGGAATAACGACTGATACTTTGGACATAACGAAAACCCCTTAATTATGCACTAAGAAAAGTCCGCCTGCAAGAAATTTGAATAACATTTACCATAATATATAAATTATTACAAAACTGCCTAAATAATTGACAAAAGAGTTAAAATATGCGATTATATTTGTAACAGTTTTTTCAAACTAATCCGAATAAGACTAAGGAGACGGCAAAATGAAAAAGCGACTAATCAGTTTACTGTTATCAATCACTATATTTACAGCAATAATTCCGATTGGGCAGATTCCGTCATATGCGTCAAGTTATGCCGACCAACTCAGAAAATCAGGCTTTACCGAAGAATATATAGCGCCGCTTGTTGAACTGCACGAAAAATACCCGAACTGGACTTTTCAAGCGCTGCGAACAAATCTTACTCTTAACGAAGCGGTAAAAAATGAAAGAACTCCCCATTCACAGCAGAATATTCAAAAAACAAACAGTAATGCCGCGAACGGTTACTACTGTAACTGCAGCAAATGTTATGTAAACGGCGATTATGTTGTTACCGAGGGCAAATCGTGGGTAGCCGCATCTGAAAAAGCGGTAAAATATTATCTGAATCCGCTTAATTTTCTTGATGAAAAATACATATTCCAGTTTGAATCGACAGCATACAATTCTTCACATAATCAGGACGGTGTTGAAGCGATTATCAAAGGCACCTGGATGTCAAATTCGCACATTCAGTATCTTGATTCAAACGGTGTAAAACACTGGTACAGCCCAGGCAAACTCTACAGTGAGGCAATTATGGAGGCGGCAAAAGGGAGCGGACTTTCTGCATATTATATTGCATCAAAAATTATGCAGGAGGTAGGCGGTTCAAAGCCAACGGCAGGCGGTACAAGCGGAACTTACTCGGGTTATGAGGGCATATATAATTACTACAATATCGGTGCATACACAGGCGCTAAAGACGGACTTAAATGGGCGTCGCTGAATAATTCGGGATATGTTACAAACTGCTCCTGCAGAGTAAGACAGGGTCCGTCAACAGGCACAGCACACCTTGTAACACTGCCGACCGGCACTAAAGTGAACTACAAAGGTGCAACATCAAAGCAGAGCGACGGATATGTATGGTACAGTATTTCGGTAACATACGGCGGCAAAAATTATGACGGTTACATTCGATCTGACCTTATCAGCTACAACAACAGCGATAAATACAACAGACCGTGGACAAACCCTTACCTTTCAATAATCAACGGTGCAAAATGGATTGCAAATAATTACACTTCAACACAGAGCACAGGTTACTTGCAGAAATTCAATGTAAATCCGGCGTCAAGCAACAGATTTGAACACGAATATATGGCAAATGTTCAGGGGGCGGCTGCCGAGGCGGCGATTCAGTACAACGCTTACAAAAAAGCAAATATTCTGTCTGCACCCAAAACATTTCTCATTCCTATTTATTCGGGTCTGACAGACGGTGCGCCGATTGACCTTGATTATGTTGATAAAGACACGTTTACTGTTGAGGAAACAGGCACATCGGCGCTTATAAAATGGAAAGCAGTTCCGAACGCACAGGGTTATGAAATCAGACTTCTTTCAAGCCCGACCGGTCAGTGGACTGTTGCGGCAAGACCAAGTACAAACAGTTATCTGTTGACAGGTCTTACAACAACGCACAACTACTCAATTCAAATTCGTGCATATGCAAAATCGGGTTCAGCAACATATTATTCACCCGGATGGTCACATTCATACGGATTTACAACATTGAAATTTGACGATATGGCGCATTATCCCGGATATGTAGATTATCTGACCTACACTTCAATCAACAACGACTTCATAATGGGCACAAATCCTCCTGAATACACACATCTTTCACCGTCCGATCCGATTACAAGAGGAATGTTTATAACTATTCTTTACAGAATGGCAGGAGAGCCTTACGACAATAAAAATCCGCACAGCAAAACACCGTTTGAAGATATAGATGATACTGAAGTTTACTACTACGATGCTGCTTGCTGGGCGCTTGACAAAGGCGTTACAACCGAAGAATATTTTGAGCCTGAAAAAGCAGTTACAAGAGAACAAAGTGCCGCATTTCTTTTCAGATACACACAAATGATCGGCAAATTAGACAGTAATTATAAAAACACAACTCTTAGTAAATATCCCGACAGCAAATATATAAGCGAGTGGGCATCAGAGCCGCTCAAATGGGCAAATTACAAGGGTATGATAACAGGCAATACGCAAGGTTACATTAACCCCAAAGATCCAACACAGCGTATTCACGCAACTAAAATACTGTACGGATTCGGAAAAACCTGTAACATCGGTAATTTCAAATAAAAACGGACAGCAAAAACGCAGGAATTCATTATGAATTCCTGCGTTTTTAACATAAAAATTATTTTGGCTCGATTGTAACTTCTATATTTGTTGTACCGTCAAGAACGGTAAATCCATTTACTTTTGATGCGTCAAAGGTAAAAGTATTTGTGCCGCTGCCGAGTTTTGAATAATCAACATCACCTATGACAGCAGAAGTAATATTTGAAGATTTGAGAATACCCACCTGTATTGACGGAACAGAATATGTGATATTCAGTAAATCCGAAACATTATCGGGCGCATTAAGGAGATTTACAGTAGTCGGCAAATCAACTACTTTAAGCACCGGAATTGTAGCCGTAAGGCTGTTTTCTGCGGCTGTGACATTAACATATGACACTTCCCTGCCGTTTGCGTCAACTGCTTTGGGATTTAGTTCAACAACCTGAGGTTCTGAAAGTTTATTATCAAACCGAACATCGGCAATAACCTTATCAACTGTATCAACATAAGTTTTAGGACCGATTACAGTTACTGTATTTTCACTTAAAGTTGTTGTGCCGAGAACATAACCGTCTTCAAGAAAATCATCATCAGCGAAACGGATTTCTACAGGCTTTTTCGTTTCCGAGGCTATATCGTAATAACCCTCAACAGAAGTAGGAAAATAACTTTCTATTGTGAAATCGGAATCATCATTTGCTGTTACAAGAACAGGTACTGAATGATAACCGGTAGATGTTACTGTACTGATTTGCAAAGACGCATTAACATCATCATCGCTTATATCTTTTGCAAGATACTTTTTACAACTTACTTTTACTTCAACGGTAACATCTTTATTGCCGTAATATTCAATGCCGAGCTGACCTGCAAGTGTATCCGTAAAATCTATTGTAATCGGAACAGCAATTTTTTTAGTAGTTTCGGGGCTTAAATTCATTGATGTGGCAACCCAGATAACGATTGCAAGCAGAATCGAACAGACAATTAAATATTTATCGTTATAAATAAGTTTG
This sequence comes from uncultured Oscillospiraceae bacterium, assembly GCA_902489595.1. Classification (GTDB taxonomy): domain Bacteria; phylum Bacillota; class Clostridia; order Oscillospirales; family Acutalibacteraceae; genus Eubacterium_R. The sequence continues at coordinate 9,005 of CABUAS010000070.1, forward strand.
CGAAGAGAAAAATTTCTTTTTTTATTTGTCATTGTTCTTCACCCTCCTAACAAGCCTTGTTATAATCTTATCATCGGAAGAAGAACCCGACGGAACGAAAACAGACATAAGAATGTCACGCAGATCACCGTCTGAAATATCAGGTGTAAGAGAGCCGTTTCTTGCAACTGAGATAGCGCCGGTTTCTTCTGAAACGACAACAATAATTGCATCGCTCTCTTCTGAAAGACCTATTGCGGCACGGTGCCTTGTGCCGTAAGATGATTTAACATTTTTCTTTGTAAGCGGCAAAATACAGCCTGCGGCATAAACACTGCCGTCACGGATTACCATGGCACCGTCATGCAGCGGCGTTTTAGGATAAAAAATATTCTCAATAAGCGCTCTTGAAGGTTTAGCATCAATAATCGTACCGCTGTCAATAACATTACCGAGAAGAGTTTCATTTTCAAAAACAATAAGTGCACCGGTTTTTGTATCACTCATATTTGAACAGGCTTTGATAACAGATTCAATACCGTTTTCAATTTCTGCAATATCAATGGCAACGCCGGGATGGATAATAGTTTTAAAATTTTTGCGAGCAGTGCCCTTGCCTATCTGCTCAAGGATATTTCTCAGTTCGGGAGCAAAAATTATACACACTATCAGCAGAATATTGGCAAAAATCTGCTTAAAAATATAAGTTGACGCCTCCATATTAAGCAGATTCACCACAAAATACATAACGAGCAGAAAAGCAATACCTTTAACAAGCTGCATTGCCCTCGTTTCTCTTATAATTCTGATTATTACATATATAATTATTGCAACTACAACTATATCAAGAAAGTCATAAAAGCGGAAAGTTGAAAAAACACTAAGCACTTTGTTAAAAAATTCCGATATTGAATTCAGCATTATACTTCCCCTTTACTAATTATTTA
>CABUAS010000071.1 GCA_902489595.1 uncultured Oscillospiraceae bacterium
TTTGGCGTTTTTTGCCTTTTACTCAGGGGCGGTACCAACGTACAGCACCCTTCCTAAAATGCAAAATTCTGTCCATTTCTCGAAGTCTGCCAGCGTGTAGAAATTTATTATTTAGATTTTTTCTACACGCTGATACCTGCTGATTTCAGCAGGTATTTTGATTAATGATTGAATTTCAAAAGTTTTTGATTGTATTTCGCAATTAATTCTGTTATTCTTAATGTATAGTTATAATAGATTTAACATTTTCGGAGGGTAAAAATGAACAGAATTTGGTATAAAGAAACTGCTAAAAAATGGCGTGAGGCTCTGCCGATAGGCAACGGCTATACCGGCGTTATGATATACGGTTCGCATAAAAATGAAAGGCTTTGTTTTAACGACGGCACTTTGTGGTCGGGTTACCCGAAAGATTATAATTCTGACGAAAGCCTTGAAAATCTTGAAGAAGTCAGAAAACTCATTTTTGATGGCAGAAACAGTGAGGCTGATGCTCTCTGCGAGAAAAAACTGACAGGCTTTTACAGTGAGGCGTTTATGCCTCTCGGCGACATTCTGCTCGACTTTAAAGGTACTGATAAGAATATCATTTCAAGAAGTCTTGACCTTTCAACGGGCGTTCATACTGTTTATTCATCTGTTTGTAAATCTGAAATTTTTTCATCTTATCCCGACAGGGTGACTGCATATAAAGTTGAATCGGTAAAGCCGATTTCTTTAAAAATCAGTGCAGAAAGCAAGCTTCACAGCAGTGTAAGCGTTCATTCGGGCGTGCTTTCTCTTTTCGGCAATGCACCCGACTATGCCGCACCAAATTACCTCAGAACAGAGCGCAATCCAATTCGTTATAACGAGGGCAGGGCAATGGCATTCTGCCTTTCAGCACAGGTTTATACAAACGGAACGGCTGTTAATGAAAAAGACTGCATAAGGATTGAAAATGCAACGCAGATTACCATTTATTTTGTTACTGCCACAGGCTTTAACGGCTTTGATAAAATGCCGACTGCCGATACAGATGAAGTAATTAAAAAATGCAAAAAACAGCTCGGCGGTGTTCTTAAAAATTTTGACGATATTAAGAAAAGGCATATTGAAGATTTTTCTGCTCTTTATAACAAGCAGGCAGTTTCGTTTAACTGCGATACCGATATTCCTGCCGATGAACTTATAAAATATGTCAAGTCGGGCGGTGATGAAAAAGCATTTTGTGAACTGCTTTATAATTACGGCAAATATATGATTATTTCGGGCAGCCGAAAGGGCGGTCAGGCGCTTAATCTTCAGGGTATATGGAATAATTCCGTGCGTCCGCCGTGGAGCAGTAATTATACCGTCAATATCAATACGCAGATGAATTACTGGGGTGCGTCACGCTCGGGTTTGTCGGAATGTATCGAGCCTCTTATTCAGATGGTTTATGAGGCTCTTGAAACAGGCAGAAAAACTGCTGAAATCAATTACAGCTGCCGTGGCTTTGCGTGCAATCACAATGTGGATTTATGGCGTAAAACTCCGCCTGTTCAGGGCGATGCAAATTATATGTTTGCACCTCTTTGCGGCGTATGGCTTTCAAATGAAATTTTTACGCATTACGAAAATGGTTTTCTCGGCGAATATGAAGATAAAATCAAGGAAATCGTTACCGAATCGGCAAGATTCGTTTGTGATTTTCTTGTTCTTCACGAGGGCAAATATGTTGTCTGCCCGTCCGTTTCGCCTGAAAACAGCTTTAAAAGCAATGGTAAAACCTGTAAGCTTGATTATGCTTCTGCGTTTGATATGGGGCTTGTCCGTCAGGCATTCTTTAATGCGCTTCAAATTTCAGATGATGAAGAGCTGAAAGCTGAAATCGCCGAAAAGCTGCCTGCTCTTTATCCGTTTATAAAGGGCGAAAACGGTATATGCGAGTGGCATAAATATTATGAAACACCTGAAAAAGGGCATAGGCATTTTTCACCGCTTTATGCATTTTATCCTGGCAATATTATAGGCTGTAATGAAAATCCCGAGGAAACGAGGTGGATTCATGATTTGTTTAAGTATCGCCTTGAAAATTCAGGTCAGCACATCGGCTGGTCGGCTGCGTGGGCAATCTGCCTTTCTGCAAGGCTCCGTGATGCCGATACGGCAAGAACGGTTATCAGAAATCTTTTGTGCCATGCAGTGTTTAAAAATCTTTTCTGCGTTCATCCACCGTTTCTGTTTCAGATAGACGGCAATCTCGGTTTTGTTGCTGGCATTAATGAAATGCTTTTAACGGAAGAGAAAGATGTTGTTACGCTGATTCCCGCTCTTCCTGAAAATTTTGCTTTGTCAGGCGAAGTTCGTGATATGGTTGTTAAGGGTGCCAAAATAAGTTTTAAATGGCAGAACGGCAAAATAATTGAGGTCTCTGCTGATAAAAAGGTAACTGTTTCGGCAGAAAATATTTCCGCAAATGCAGTCTGCGGTAAAAATGTTGTTATAAAATAAACTAAGAAAGCCTGATGATAAGCGGTTGTATTATCGTCAGGCTTTTGCGTTATACAGTAGGATTTCTGAATTTTAAAGCAGTTTTTCAAAAGTAAAAGTTTTTTAATTATTGTATAATGAAAGAAACTAACGGTGTATTCTTATATATTTTGAGGTGAAGTATGAAAGCATTAATCAGAGAAGAAATTGTAAAAATTCCTACTTACAAAACAGCCGAGGCTGAAAAAAGTCCTCTTTTTATTGAAAAGCGTGCTTATCAGGGCAGCACGGGAAAGGTTTATCCTCTGCCTGTAACCGAAAAAATTTACGATGAAAAAGAAATTAAAGAATATAAGGCGCTTATTCTTGAAAATGATTTTATTTATGTTATGATTCTGCCTGAGCTCGGCGGCAGAACAAAGGAAACGATATTCCTCATCACCTTATGATACAAGCGTGCGTGATTTTGTTATAGACAGAATGGAAAAGGGTGATGATGTTATTACAGGTATTTTCCATAATATTGATTCGGCAGGTCATAATTACGGCTTTGGTATAAGCACTCAGTATACGGGTACGGTTATGAACTGTGATATGTATGCAAATTCAATTCTTAATGCAATAGAGCAGAGAGAGCAGAATTATAATGAAGAATGGCTTGTTGTCTGCGCAAATGACCACGGCGGAATCGGCAAAGGCCACAGCAGTCAGACGCTTGAAGAAAGAACAACATGGCTTGCATCAAATATTCCGTTTGACGAAAAATATTTTTCATCGGGTTATGACGGATTTAATGTAAAATAAAATACTTTGTATTTACTTATTATAATATAACAGTTGAAAATAATATGTTTTCCTGTTAATATGCTTAATAAGCATAAAGCGTTTATAATTGTTTTTACGAATTTTTAAGCGATTAAGGAGAATTTATTAATGACAAAAAAAGCTAAAGTTATTAAAGGAATAAAAACGGCAGTTTGCATTTTATTGGTAATTGCAGTTGTAATTGTCGGCGTGTTGTTTTTTCCGCTGACGGGCGAAAAGCATACTGAAATATGGAGTGCAGATCAGCAGTTTGATATTTCCGAAATTCAGACGGTTGAAAAGACAAGGGAAGATTTTAAAATTCTTATGTTTACCGATACCCAGCTTTGGGGCAATCTCGGTAAAAATAAGGAATGCTATGAGCAGATGGATGCGCTTGTTGAAAAGGTTCAGCCTGATTTAATCACTTTGCCGGGTGACGTTTTATCGGCAATGTCAAGCCGTTTTTCAATCAATAATTTTATTAAACATATGGAAAGCTACGGCGTTGCGTGGGCACCGGTTTACGGAAATCATGATAATGAAATTCCTTCAAACAGCCTTAACTGGCAGGCAGATAAGTATATGGCGGCAGAGCACTGCCTTATGCAGAAAGGGCCGTCTAACCTTTACGGCTGCGGCAATTATGTTATTAATATCACTGAGGGTGATGAGCCTGTTTATACCGTTTTTATGTTTGACAACGGCAGATATATCAAGTATCTTGATGAAGAAACAAATGAAACCTACACAAAAGAAGTATATATGGGTTATGAGCAGATTGCGTGGTACGAGTGGAATGTTAAAGGAATTGCCGATGCAGCAGGCAGAACTGTGCCGTCGATGACTTTCTCTCATTTTGCTCAGCCTGAATTCGCTGAAGCGGTTGAAAAATACGGCATTCAGGACGAAAACGGCGTATATACGATCCCCGAGGAATACGGTTTCGGATATTGCCGGTATCTTCCGAGCGCAGCTCCCGTAAATTCGGGCTTTGTTGATAAGTGTAAGGAACTCGGCTCAACAAAATATATTTTCAGCGGTCACGACCACGAAAACAATGCAAGTATAACATATGACGGAATTACTTATACATACGGATTAAAAACAGGTCCTTCGCCTGTTCCGTGGAATTATGCAAAAGAAACAGGAGGAACGCTTATTACAATTTCAGGCTCAGGTGCAAATCAGAATGTTGATATTGAGCATATTGTAATGAACGATGCTAATGTATGAATATAGAAATTAAGGCAATACCGAAGCCTGTTAAAAAAGGAAATTTTAATTATTCAAATATTGAAAGCGAATACGGTGTAAATACACAGTATTTTACGAAAAACGGAAAATCGTTTACGCCTATTGCGGGCGAAATTCATTTTTTACGCGTGCCGCGTGAGCGTTGGCGTGAGTCGCTGCTTAAAATGCGTGAATGCGGCATTACCGTTGTTTCAACCTATGTGTTCTGGAATTACCACGAAGAAAAAAAGAATGTTTTTGATTTCAGGGGTAACAGGGATGTTGCTCATTTTCTGCAGATTTGCAAAGATATTGATATGCCGTGCATTCTGCGTATCGGTCCGTGGTGCCACGGTGAGGTTATAAGAGGCGGTTTTCCGAAAAGAATTAATCTTATGGCAAAAAAACGCTGTGATGACCCAAAATACCTTGCAGAAGTGCGTGATTATTGGACGGGGTTGTATAAAGAGGTTAAGCCGTTTCTTGACGGCAAAACAGTTATAGGTCTGCAGCTTGAGAATGAATATACAGGTTCAACCGAGCATATACGCACCTTGCGTAAGATTGCCGAAGAAATCGGCTTCAAGGTTCCGTTTTTTACAATGACTGCGTGGCCTTCGGGTAAGCCTGACAATGATTTTCTGCCTATGATGGGCGGTTATCCCGATGCTCCGTGGACTTCGGGTAAAAAAGCACTTAAGCCGAATAACCGTTTTGCAATTACGCCTGCAAAAACCGAAAGTGAAATCGGCGGAGATTTGTTTAAAAGCAATGCGGAGCAAAAGGGCATTTATGATGATGTGCCGTATGCTTCGTGCGAAACAGGCCCCGGTAATCAGGTTACCCAGCACCGCCGCCCTTATATTAATGAAAAAGACGGATACGGCGTAGTATTTGCCAAATTTGCAAGCGGTGTAAATTGGCTTGGTTATTATATGTTTTTCGGCGGAGCAAATCCGAATTATCGGCTTATGCAGGAAAACAGATTAACGGGTTATCCGAATAATTACCCTATTATTGATTATGATTTTCAGGCGCCGCTCAGCCGTTACGGCGAGTGCCGTGCTCACGGTGACAGATTAAGATTAATGCACCTTTTCATTAATGAATTTGACGGTGAAATCTGCACAAAACAGGCGTATTTTCCAAAATGGAATTCAAATGATCCGCTTGATATTTCATTCTTAAAATGTTCTGTTCGTGCAAATGAGCAGGGCGAGGGATATTTCTTTTCTGGCACTTATGAAAAGAGTCTGAAATATAACGATTTCAGCAACATTTCTGTTGATTTTGAAATAGGCGAACATAAAATTACCCTGCCGAGTATTGATATCAAAGCAGGCACAATGTTCTTTTACCCGTTTAATATTAAGCTTGGCAGTGTTCATTTTGATTATATTCTTGCTCAGCCGATTGCAAAAACGAAGAAAAGCGGCGAAACCGTTTGCTATTTTGCCGAGTGCGAGGGCATTGCACCGAAATATAGTGTAAAAGGTGAGGAAAAAAGCCTTTCCTTTGATGAAAACGGTACGCTTGTTGATGATGTAAGAATAATAGTGATACCGTATGAAAAAGCAAAAAAATTTCATTTTATAAACGGCAAACCTTATTTTGTTGACGGTACTGTTTATGCCGACGGCGGCACAATTTATGCCGAGCAGGAAACCGGTGTTGATTTTAAGGACAGCATTTTGCTCAGCAGATGTGAAAAGAAAAAACTGCCGTATAATTATTTTCTTTATTCAACGGGCAGGCGCAGTTATTATGAACTGAAATTGCCGAAAAATATTCTTGATGATTGCTTTGATGTACGCCTTGAATTTGAATTTGACGGGCTTAATCTTCAGGTGTTCAGCGGCAATCAGATTATTAATGATTATTTTAATACAGACAGAAAATTTGTTATGTGTCTGCGTGATTATAAAAAGTATATTGATAAAAATCAAACATTAATAATCCGTACAGCACCTAAAACGAAATTCGGCATTTCAAATGTTTATAATGAAATTGAGATTCCGCTGAATTCCGACCGCCTTGTTCTGACAGGCGCAAAGCAGATTAAATTGAATACACTGTAAATACAAAAAAGCACATCCGGGAAGGTGTGCTTTTTATTGTAGGGGAGGGTCTCTGTGCCCTCCCGATTTTGATTTACTGTAAAATCATTTCTTCGCCTTTTTTCATATGTATGCTGTTGCCGAAGGTTGGAGAAAGATGAGTAAGATTATTTTCTATAATAAAACCGCAGTCTGCCTCTGCCTTGATTTTCAGGTATGAAATCTGCCTGTTTTTCATTTTTGCGCTGATAAGAAGACCACCGTATGCTCTGAAATCAGTGAATTCGGCATCATTCCAGTCATTCGGAACGGCAGGAAACAGCTTTATTTTGCCGTGTTCGCTGTAAAGCAGCATATCCTGCACTGCGTCGGTTGCAATAAAATTGCCCTCAAGTGTAAACAGTCGGTATTTCATACTGAATTCCATTTTTCTTTTAAAATCACCGTTGGCATGAAATCCGTTTTTCGTGCAGGTGCAGTTAAAGAAATCAAGCAGCATTTTTCGTGCTTTTTCGGCTTCGCCCTTGGAAATGTAAAGCTGTGCCATCCAGCCGAGAGAATATCCCACCCATGCGCTTCTGCCGTGGCTTTCAAGGTCTTTTACCGTGCTGTCAATAATTTTTTTATTTTCAGGTGTTGTGTATTCAAGCGTTTTTAACGGGTAGATTGACATACAGTGCGAATGGTGGCGGTGTGATGTGAACGGGCTTGTATTGGGGTCGAGCATAAGTACGCCGTTTTCGTCAACTGCAAGCGACTCGAATTTTTTCAGATGATTTTGCCATTCGGCTGCTGCTGAAACATTTCCGACTGCTTTGCTGAGCGTAATCATATCCTCGGCAAAGGCACGCATAAGCGCCAGATCGTAGTTCGTATTCGGCGTAAGCCATGCTTTGATTGAATTATCGTATATTTCGGGCGAGGTGGAAAGCGGCAGTCTGTAAACGCCGTTTTTTTCTTCAAGAATACCCAAAAGAAATTTACCGACCTCTGTCATATAAGCATAAATTTTTTCAAGATATTTTTCATCTTTGGTGAAATAGTAATATCTTGCCATAATCTGACAAAGCCATAATTGATTTGTGGGGGACAGTGCATATTGACACCAGCCGCCGAGAGCATGACCCTCTATATCCATAACAGACGGCAGGCATAATCCGTCTGTATTATAAAATGATTTTGCAAATCTGCGGCCTGCATCAGCCATATCAAGCAGGTAATCTATAAAGCATTCGCCCTGTTCAAGGTGATTCGCTTTAAGATAGCTTGTGTAGGACATCTGTGTATTTAAATCGTGATGATAATCGCCCTTCCATGGCGGAAGCGAACCGTTGTCGGCAGTCCATACACCCTGAAGCGGCATCGGGAAATGATGCTTTCTGCTGCAGGAGGCGAGCAGATAGTTGTTTATGTACCAGCCCTTTTCAAGTGTTTTATCGGGTATTGAAATACTGCTTTTTTTCCAATATTCCGCCCACCATTTTTTGTGCTCTTCAAATGCTTTTTCATAGCCTTTTTTTATTGCATTTTCAGTGACGGCTTTGCATTCTTCAACAAAATTTCTGTCATCGCCCATATTGACCGTGTAGGCAATAAGCGTTTTGCCGTTTTGCTCTGTTTTTGCCGTTATTATGCCGTAAAATCTGTTGTCATTTGTCGGTTGAATGAAATATTTGTATTCAATATTGCTGTCTGTTTCGGTAAAAAATTCGGCATCGGGATATTTGAGATTTTTAAGAGATTGCGTTGTGCCTTTTGAAGAAAATTTTATTGAGTGTTTTTTGATTTTTCCGAATTTCGGATTGTCGATTTTCAGTTTGACACCTGTTTTGTTAATCTCAATCAGACCGTAGTTCTCATTTGCGTGAACAAATGCTTTTACGGATGTATTTCCTGTTTTCAGATTTGCTTCGGCAGAGGTGAAATCCAAATCGGATATAATGTTTTTTCTTGTGCCGAGATTTAAAATTATTTTACCTGTGGGCAGCTTTGTGGGTGTCGGTTTATTGTAGCAGTCGTCATATTTTTCCTGCAGCATTTTTTCGTTTTTTTCGGCAACAAGTCTTTTCATATCCTCATATGTAAAATTTTCCTGATTTTCAGGCGAATTTGAGCAGTCCCATATTCCGCCCTTGTCAAGCGTAAAACGAAGCTTGTTTGCTCTGTTCCATATAAGACAGCCTATGTCGCCGTTGCCGAGCGGCAGAGCGTCGTCCCATTTTGTGATTGTTTTATTGTAATGAAGTGATTTTGTATTCATTTTGTTCCCCTTTGTTTTTACTGCGTTAAATCAGAATTTTAATTTGCGGAATTTTCCCGGCGAAATTCCCTCATTTTCAGTGAAAAAGCAAATGAAATTTGACTCGCTGTTAAAACCTGTTTCATATGCAATTTCAGCAACTGACATTTCGGCTTTTTGCAGTAAATCTTTTGCTCTGTTGAGTCTTGAAATCAAAACATAATCGTATGGCGAAAATCCTGTCTGCTGTTTGAAAACACGTGAAAAATGCGATGTGCTCATATGTACTTCGTCTGCCAGTTTCTGCACAATCAGTTTTTCGTTCAGATTGTCAAGAACCGCTTAACTTCCTGAATATTATCCTCATAATCATTTTCGCCCTTGCTTTTTATGCTTTGCGGATTAAGAAGTTCGGCAAATAATTTATAAATATCAAGCGACATACTGAGTTCGTCGGGCGGATTATCACCGCTGATACTGTTCCATATTCTGAAAAGCAGTTTCTGCACATGGTGAATATCTCTGCATTTTATAAGATGACCGTAATTCTTTTCTATTTCATTAAATAATTCAAGTGAGTTTGCACCGCAGAAATGTATCCATATTGATTCAAAATGGTTGTTTGTGTAATATTCGTGCGGCTTATAGCAGTTAAGAATAACGGTATCGCCTGCTTTTGCGGTGATATGTTTTTCGCCGTCGATGAATGTAAAAGTGCCTTCAATAATATGAGTTATCAGCAGGCTTTGATAATTGCCTCTTATCAGATGATAGCCTTCAACACAGAAAAAATGACCTGCGCTGGTAGGGTAATAGTATAACTTTTTTGCAGTTTGTGACGGAGTAGAGAAATAGACTTCGGATTTTTTAAGTACGCCCGGTTCTGTTGATTTCAAAAAAGCACCCCCAACTTTCAGTATGATAGGATTTCTAAATTTTTTGATTGATTTTCGCAAGCACTGAAACTAAATTTATTATATAATTAAACCATAACAA
>CABUAS010000072.1 GCA_902489595.1 uncultured Oscillospiraceae bacterium
TAAAGTATTTATTAATTTAATAATCATTATTTACTCCTTTAATTATATGCAGGTTGTTGCTGATAAAAAAATTGAGATGCGTCCTGTCCTACTAAAACACAGTATGTGGCTAGTAAAAACCAACCAGTAACACTTATATTAGAATAAAATGATTCATATGAATTATCATTTAATTTAACAGAGTTTTCATATTCAAAACCTATTTTAAGTTGTGTAACATCAATTTTTATTCCAAAAGTATTTATTGCATTCTCATTTGTATATGAACCGCTTATTCCAAAATCATCTAAACCCAAACTTAAATTAACTGTAAGTTTGTTAATATTCACCTTTAATCCTGCTGAAGAGCGTAGCCAATCGTCACTTCGTCCTTTTGCATAAACAGAAATAGGTTTTGAAGAATTTCCTTTTTTATAAATAGTGGTTTTTGTTTTAGAACCTGTTTTTGCAGTTACAAAGAAACTCAAATAGTTTCCTAAATGTTCTTTTTCATAGTTTGGAAAATGATTTTCAATTGTAAATCCTGCACCGAAAGTATTACGAGCCCAAGATTTTACTTTGCTCCAAGCCTTAGAAAAACATTTTTTTACACTCTTCCAGAAATTCCCATTATCGTCTAAGCGATTTATTGGATTATTTCCACAATAAGCAAACATGTTTTTATCAAGCATACCCTGACCTGTTTGAATAATTCCGTCCGCATTGATAAACCTGCACATATCAGGGGAATAGTATCTTGTTTTGAGATAATACCATTCTGTTTCCTGATCATAGTAATAACTACGATAAAGGATAGGGTTGAGATTTGCAATTTTTGCAATCTGCAAATCAACCTCGCTGAATGAATTTGTTTCAGGTTTGATTGCAGTTTCATCGGCGTTTGACGGGTCGATGTGGTCATCGACCCCTACAGAATCCTCGTTATTTTGCGGGAGGGCACGGAGACCCTCCCCTACAGATTCATCAATATCATTTGACGGGTTTGTAGGTTCGTCGGTGGATTCTGTAATTTCATTGCCGTCTTTGTCGGTAACTGCGATAACCTTACCCCAAGCATCGTATGCGTACTTTACAAGAACATTTCCGTCAGCATCAGCAATACCGATAACATCGTTCTGAGCGTTCTTAACATAATAGTATTCCGTATCATTGTAAATAAATCCAAAAATGTCGGAGTTATTATCATACATAAATACAAGTGTATTATCGCCTGTTTTCTGTCCTGCAAGGATAGAACCGTTGTAGAAATATTCAGTTTTTGTGCCGTTTACGGTTTTTGATGTTCTTAAGCCGTCACCGTTGTAGGTGTAGGCAATTTCATTATCACCGTCAGAAATACCTTGTAACTGCCTTCCCATCCAAGAAAGTTCTTTGCTTCCAATGGTTAACGGATTGCCGATTTCATCGTAGGTGATTTCTTCACCATTGAAATTGGTAAGCAAATCGCTCCAAGTGGAATCGTCGTAAGTCCACGTTTTTGTTGAAAGCGGAACGTTGAGTTCAGCGGTTGTGTAATCATACTCGTTTTGTTCTGTTATATTACCGTTCGTGTATGAATATGTTGTTGTTTTGCCTGCTTTTTCGTCATTAACACGAGTCAGCTGATTAAGAGAATCATACTCATAACTTGTGGTGTATGTGCCGTCGGTTAAGATTAAAATATTGCCAAGTTTATCGTAAGTGTAGGTGAGCGTGCCTGTTGGTGTAGTTACAGATTTAACAAGCGTTGTTGTGCGTTGGTCATTGTTAACGGTAACATCTTCGTAGGTGAAGTTTGTATCAAAAGCACCGATGTGTTTGCTTTCCAGTCTGCCGAGTTTATCGTAGGTGTATTTCACCTTTTCGGCACCGTTCCACGTTACTTTGTAGATTTGGTCAGGCATTTCGCCGTCTTTCTGAACACCGTAGGTGTAGCCGATTGTCTGCGTGCCGAGCGGTGAAAAATGCTTTATGCCTGTTAAATAATTGGTCTTGTCGGCATAGGTGAAGTCGGTATACGAAAGCAGTTCGCCGCCGTTCTTTGCCGTGCCTGAGTATTCACGCTGAGATACAACACGCTCCGCAAGGTCGTAAGTAAACCTTGTATTTGAATTGGTGAAATAGTCGGTAATCTGCGCAACAGAGCCGTTGTTACCGTATGAGTAAGTAACCCTTTGGTTATCATCACCATTATACCGCTTTTCAGTCTGTCGGTCAAATGAATCATACGAAAAGTCTACATAGTCTCCATTGCCGTAGGTTTGCTTTGCAAGCAGACCTGCCGCATTGTAGTCCATTTCGGACAGCGTTTTCCAATTCGAGCCGTTGCCGACCTTGTTTGCAGTAGTTCTGCCGAACTTGTCGTATTCAAACTTGTACTGCAAAGCGCCGTTAACATTAATGTTTTGCAATCTGTCTTTGCTGTAATCGTAGCTGTTTGTTACTCCCGATGATGAAACGGAAAGCAGGGAATTGTTGTTTGCATCGTATTCATATTCGGTTGTAACATCATTCGCATTTGTTACGTTTGTGAGCGTGCCCTTGTTTTCGTCATAATCATAGGACGTGCTGTTTCCACGCTCGTCAATTGATTTTGAAACGAAGTTGCCTTTTGATGCATATTCCGTTTCGGTTACGATAGTTTTATCGTATGTTTGCTCTACAGGGTAGAAATACCATTTCTGCGATTCGTAAAGCTTGTTTTTGTCACAGGTGGACTGCTTAACAATTCTGCGGTCCTTGATTTCTTTATCGCCGTACTGACCGTTCAGGCACATTTTGAAGCCTGATGCTTCGGTGTAAATTGCAAAGCTGCCGTCATCCTGCTCTATAAGTTGGAATCTTTGAGCATTTGATTTGTTGCCTGCGTGGAGCTGAAGCTCTGTGCCCGCCGAAGATGATGCACTTTTAACATCCATATATGCATTGGAAAATGCCGACGCTTTGAGATAGAAAACATCTGTTTTGCCCGAGGACTCGGCAGTCCATGTCAGCTTGTCTGCAGAATATGAATTTGCCGCAGCACGCACATACGGCGTGGTTTTAACGGGCGTGTTTATCTCGCACGAATCGATTGCATGGCCCGAATAGGCGTTAACAATAAAGTATTCCTTGCCGCTTTCGATTTTGGTAGCAGGCTTGCGCGAGGTAATTCGTGTTTTTGTTAAATTGCCCTTATCGTCATAAGCAAATCCATATTCAAGACCGTCTGACGAGAGGGCGTTTGTCATCTGCTTTTTATTGTTGTAATTGTACAGATACTTACTGCCCGACGGGTTGAGCATTTTTGCCATCTGATTTCCGTAGTAGGAAAAGGTTGAATTGGTTTTGGCAATGTCCACTACAGAGGTTACGTTGCCGTCCTTATCATAATCATAGGTCTGGCCGAACTGCTCTTTATAGCAGAATGCGCCCGTCTGATAAGCGTTGTTTACATTATGGTCGTAGGTAAACAGAAATGCAATGCTGCCGTAATCCTCAGGCATTACAATTTGATCTGCAAGGAACTGCCACTTGTCCTTTATATCAGGGTTGAAATATTTGTTGATACAGCCGAGCCATTTGCCGTTTTTATCGTAATAGTCAATGGCGATTTCAAAATGCGGCTTGTAGGTTTCGGAATTTTTAACGCCGTTCAGCGGAGCAGAAAATGCATACGCCCACGCACCGTAGGAAAATACATCGCCCTTTTTGCCCGAAACGTTGATATACTGCCTCTGCCTTTTGTGATTGCTTTCAACCGAGCCTGTGAGCTTCGCGCAGTTGTCAAAGCCCGTCAGATCTGCCCAGGTTATGGAGCTTGAGCCGCCGTCGTTTCCCCACGCAGTAAAGCCGTTGTTGAACGCTGAATTTTCAATAAGGTTAAAGGTGCTTGCATTTTCGCTTTTTTCAAGCTGAATATCGTCAAACCAAACTGTGCCGTAAGCGTTTGGATTAAACCCAAATGCAGTCTCTACCGAACTGCCTGCGGGAACATCAAAGGTTATCGATCTTCGTTCCCAACCGTTAGTGGAAGGTGTTTTTTCAATATCGTAATAAGTGTTTTGTACTTTTGCAAACATCTGCACGCCTGCGCCGGGGATAGTTTTGCCGTCAGTAAAAATGTAGGCAGACAGGGTGTATGTGCCTGCTGGCAGACCCGTAATAGTCTGAACTGCGTTTACACGGCCGCCGTTTGATGCGGATTTTGTAACTTTAACAGATGAATTCGTAATGTTCTTTTTGGAACTGTCAACTGTAACGGACGCACCCGCTGAATTGCTTATATATGTCCAATAATCGTCAATTCCCCTTGTAAAGCCGGGGTTTTTAATGTAGTTTGTAGTTGTTTGCAGAACGCGGGATTCGGAAATCAGTTTGTTTGCTTTTCCGCTTGTGTTATTGCCGCTGTTCAGTTTAAAGAACTGTGCAGAGCCGTCTGTGTTTGAAACAGTGCCCGTTGTCTGTGCAAAATCGTTGAACTGATATGTGTAACTTCTGTTTTGAATATCGGTTATTGTCGTTTCGTTTTGCAGATATTTAAAATTATAACTTTCAAGCGCTTCTTCATCTGCCGAACGCCACGTCATTGTTTTAACTCTTTGCTGATTTGATTCATCATATTCAAGATAAGTGTTTGTACCGTCAATACCGTTTATGTATTTGATAAGATGATTGCCGTGATAGTTGATTTCGTATTCTTCACCGTCAGCAAATTTAACTTTAACCAAACAGCCGTTTCTGTAATCAAAACTTGTTCTTCTTCCGGCAGGGTCTTCTATATGTGCAAGATATTTTGTATTTTTTGTTGAATATATATATTTATATTCTCTGCCTGCACCGTCTTTAACTACAGAAATCTGATTGCTCGTGTTATATTTAATTGTTACCGATGTACCTGACGGATTTTTTATACACAGTAAACGGCCTGCGCTGTTAAAATACATCTTGTTTTCATCTTTATCGGTAATGACATAATTAGCATTAATTCCATCAGTCTTTGTACTCTCATCAACCACCTTGAGTGTATAGCCTAAGCCGTCTTCATCTTTACCGGTTGTGTTATTGCCATTTTCAAAGTAGAAGTAATGTATTGTGCCGTCAGAATCGTTCAGATAATATTTGTAGCCGTTATTCCAGTTTTCTCCGCCTTGTTTTACAAGGTACATTTGATAATTAGTTTGAATATGTGTACCGATAAAGCCGTATTTGGCGTCACCTTTATTTGAGTTATATACAAGTGAAATATTTACAGGCATTAAATTGCCGCCTGCATCCTCTGTGAGAGGCTGAGAAAATATAAAGTTGCCGTTGTAATTGTTGACGCTTGCAGTACCGCCTCTGCCTGCAGCTATATCCGTAAATGACCAGTAATCCTCGTAGCCTGACATATTTCTGTATGAAACAGTCAGAACCGGTCTGTTGCTTGTGTATGTTGTATAGTTTATTGAATAAAACCAGGCCTTAGCCGCCGCAGTTTTGGTGGTTGAAAGTGATACACCGTAATTTGAATAATCACCCGAATACCAGCCACGGACAATGTCTGTAATTTCAACTTCACGGAAAGAGGTTAAATCCGTATCTTCGGTTAGCATTAAATAGTCTGAAATGTTGGCGTCACTGTGTGGTCCGTTATGCCATGTGACTGTTTTTTCATCCCAGTTTTCAGTAAGGCGCTTAACATTTACATCAAGACCAAATTCACATTTGCGCAGACCGAGATAAAGCCTTGCATCTACAACTTTGTCTGCAACGCCGAGTGTGGGCAGGTTAGTGAATTTCATATAACTTTCGGTCTGACCGTAGCCGTAAATATTGCCTACATAGAGGCTTCCCATATCGTCTGTTCCCGATGCTTTGTAGCATTTATCTGGGTTTTGAGAAGAAACAAAGGCAGACTGAACCTCTTTAGCGTCCTGATGTGTTTTAAGCATAGGGTCGGCAATAACAGGATATTCTCTGTCATCGGCATTCAGCCATTCGCTGTCAAGTGTTGTTTTTACTGTAAATGTGTTATTTTTGATAGCGGTAAGAGTTAAAGTAATATTATTTGAAGTAGCACCCTGAGAGTCTTCCATAAACGGAGCGGTCAGAGTGTAAATTACTGTACCGTCTGCTGACTGCAGTTCAATTGTTTTAGTGTCAGCCTGAACAGGTGTAAGTCCGTTTGCTTTATATATTGATGTGAATTCTGACGGTGCGTTATTTTTATTTAAAATTATGTTTTCTTTAACGCCGTCAGAGCCGACAATGTATTCCAAATCGGTGTTTTTATATACATCTTTGTATGTTACGGTTGATGAAAGATTTTCAAGTGTAGTCGGATCGTCATCTGTTTCATTTTTCTTGATTTCAGCAGTGCTTTTAGCGGCATTTTCATAGTACCAAGAAATTTTATAACCGTCTTTTTCAAGACGAACCAATTTTTTTCCGTTTGTTTTCTTTGAAAGGCGAACGCTGTAATCAGCCGTGCGGTTCGTCAAATCCTTGTTTTTCAGTACAGATTTTTCGTTTTCGGAATCGTCCGCATCAACTTCGTCAAGTGTGTTATCGTAATCCACCCATTCGCCGTTTTGCTCAAAATGAACGGGTACGGAATACTGCGCAGCCTGAATGGTGCCGTCGCTCATACGGAACTGCTTTGTGTTTTCATCACGCATATCCGTATCTTCATAAAGAATATGTGCAGGTTCATCGGGTAAAACTTCTTCCTCTGCAATTTCTTCTTCAGCTGAATCGGCTATATCATATGCCTGCGCCATTACAGATACAGGGCTGGCAAACATAACCGCAGCTAAAATCAGCGCTATTATATTTCGGAATATTTTTGAGCTTTTCATTTTTACTCTCCTCAATGTTTATTCAAAATAAATACAATTAATTTTTAAATTTATGGAAGAAATTTTCAATGATTTATGATAATCGCATAATCTGAGAGGATAAATGCAGAAAAACAGAAGAGGCCGACAAATAAATGTCAGCCTCTGTGGAAGTTATATTGTATATTAACTTTCTTTTATAAAAGCAATATCTGTTTCAAATACTTTTTGTTGCTCATCATATTTCCAGTCATAAACAGCGTCGTACTTTTTTACTATTTTATTTATGCTTTTGGTGCCTAAGCCATGAATTTTTTTATTATTCTTTTTTGTTTTTAGTTCGCCGTTAATTGCTTCAGGCGGAATTGAACAACTGTTTTTTATTAATAGTCCATCGTACATATTGTTTTTTGAAAATATCGTTAGTTGAATAAAAGCGTTATTGCTTTTTTCTGCTGCCTCAACAGCATTATCAAGCAGGTTATTCATAAGAGTGGATAAATCCACATCATCAATATATGAAAGATTTGAAGTTTTAACATCAACATTAAATTTAATTTTTTTACTTTCACAGAGTTTAGAATATTTGCTTATAATTAAATCAAGCATTTTATTTTTGCTTATTCCTGTATGAGCGAAATTTTCAATATTTGGAAATAATTTGTCTATATATTTATGTATATCGTCAGTATTGTCTAAATTTCTAATTTGCATTAAGTGGTTTTTTATATCGTGTGAAAAAACACGCATATCTTTATTTGATTGTTCAATAATTTCAAAATACTTTTTATCTTTTTCTTCCTGATGCTGAATTGTTTTTAATTCATAAAGTTCTTTTGTGTTTTTTATTGAATATTCATATATTGCAAATACAAGTATATTGGCAAAAAGAAACCCAATGCATGAAATCGCCCATAAAGTACTCATTAAACTTGTAAGTTCCATTTGATAAGTAATATATCTGAAACAAAGTAACGCCATTATGCTTGTCAAAGGCATTATAAAAAGTAGCCAAAAATATTTATTTGACTGTTCATTATTTTCTTTTTGAGCAAATAACTTTAGTATTATTATCATTATGCCAAAATATATTAATTTGCTTGTTATAACAACAAATAAATAAGCAGAGATACTATTTTCCAAAGCATTAAAGTCTTTATATATAATTGAACTGATTGCCATAACTAAAATCTCTGAAGTTAGCATTACAACCATAAAAATTAAAGAGTGAAATATTGCTGTTCTTAATGAAACATTGTAGAGATATAACAGAATTATTGTATATGTAATAAACATTAAAACAACATTTAAATATGTAATGTTTAATTGATAAATAATGCCTAAAACAGCGTTATTTAAAAACATTACTATAAATCGAATTTTTTTATTTTTTTTAGGATTGAATAAAGTGTTTGAATAATGCCAAAACAGTAAAAATTCAAACAGATACATAAATATATCAATTATAATTTTAGTCATTGTTTATATCCTCACCTATAAAATCTAAAAATCGTCTTTTAAATTCTGCCTGCTTTCGTGTGGCTATTGATATTTTTATATTAGAATACGGTTCTTTTAATAATATTTCTTCTCTTTTAAAATTTTTTATGTAATTTAAATTAATTATGTAACTGCTGTGGGGAACTGCAAAACATGAGGCAGTAAGCATAGTCCTCAATTGTTTCATAGTTTCTTTAATTTTATAATTTTGAGTTTTAGTATATACATAAACTCCTTTTAGTTTCGCTTCTGCATATATAATTTCCGAAAGTTTGAGTCTTATAAGCTGATTTTCCTTCATATGAAAAGTCATTACATTTTCGTTTATTACTGATAAAGCCTTATCCAATGCTAAAAAGATTCTGTTTTGTGTAATGGGCTTATCAATATATCTTGCAACATTAATATCCATAGCATCATCAAGATACTGATGATATGAAGTAACAATTAGTATAACTGTATTTTTATTTCTTTTTTGTATTTTCTTTGCAATTTCAATTCCGTTTGAATCGCCAAGTTCTATATCAAGAAATAAAATATCGTATTTCTTATTGGAATTCAATAAATCAGTTCCGTTTTTAAATTCATCAATATTACAGTCTAAATGATGTATTTTAAAATATTCTTTTGTATAACATCTAATTGATAATCTGTATTCTACAATATCATCACATATTGCTATATTCATTAAACCACCTCTAAAAGAAAAATCGTATAATCAACAACTTGATTATACGATAGTGAAAATTTTATTGCAAGTATGTATTATTTAAAAATACATCAATGATGCCGGATATTTTGATTTTATCTTCGTCTGAACATTTTTTTATTTTAGCAATAAGTTCTTCATCTAAATCTGCATATACTTTTGCGTCGGTAATGTAACTGCTGTCTACTTTTAATGCAGAACATATGTCTAAAAATGCTATAAATCCAGGCGGTTTTTTGCCGCGTTCAATGTTTGATAAATGTGTATTTGAAATATTGACCATTTCTGCTAATTTGTGCTGA
>CABUAS010000073.1 GCA_902489595.1 uncultured Oscillospiraceae bacterium
AAATTCAGCGTTAAAGATTGCCCTTCTTGAAGCGAATGTTACTGATGTTGACTATGAAGGTTGTTTCAAAATTTATCAAATAGGTGAAATAAGGTTTATGGACTTGCTATTTAGCAGATATGCAAGTCCATTTTCTTTTATTGATGTTTTAATTTCAAGCGGCAGATTTTCAGAAGGGGTATCGGAAATATATTCTTTTTCAAACGAAGAAAAAGAATGGGATTTTTTCCTTCACAAAGTTTTTGATAAAAGTTTTGATGATTTTAAATCAACAGCCCTTGTACAGCCGCAGGAAATGACAGTTGATGATTTTGAAACAACAGTTAATAAATCAAAATCTATGTTAATCCCAATTGCACAAAACAGCCAAACATAGCCAATTCAAATGCAGACACTTAACAGACATTGCCGATTTTGAATATTTAAGTGTTTTTGAAAATTGATACTAAAGGCTTTATTTTTTATTGCAGATTATTTATAATATAAGTTGAAAAGAGGAATGGTTAATGTTTGCTGTTAATACATATGAAGAAATCGAAAAGAGAGAAAAAGAATTAAATAAAAAGCATATCGTTATTCTTTTGTTTGTAAGACCGTCTTTACCAAATGCCAGTGATATTATAAATGAGTTTGAATATATTCATTACAATTCAGGAGAGTATTGTTCAATATATGCAGTTGGTTATACTAACAATTGCTTTTTGGTTAACGAAGATAAAACTTACAATAGAATTACGAGTGTTGATAGTTCGCAATGGTATTTTAGTAATAAGGCTTTTGTTGAATTTAAAAATAATCTTGAAAATCGTTTAAAATGGAAATATAGTGGCAATGCTGAAATGATCATATTGCAAAGTAATCCGTTAGGAAATAATATATTGAATTTTCAAAATTATATTTCATTGGATATAAATTGTGGATTAAAAAGAGGATACTTAGATACTTTTAACAAGTTCATGGAATCATTGATTAGAAATTCAAAGAAAAATACAGAAGTATTATCAGTATCATGGGAATTATCTAAAGAACGAATAAAGATTAAAGATATTTTAATTGAAACAATAGATGATTGTAAGAAAGTTCCGATTCCGGTGAAAAAGATTTTGAAAGATAATCTTTTCTTTATGCCAAAATTAAATAAATATGACAAAACATCGCCGTGGAATTATTTACGGTAAAGTTTTGTCATATAATCTTCTTTATTCTTAAGTTGTCTTAAATTTGTTTTCTGTGAATTCTTCAAGCATTTCGGTGTCGCCGTCCTCAATGGCGTGAACAACGCAGTGTTCCATATGGTCTTTTAAAATCACTTTGCCTGTGTTGTTTATAGCGTTTCTGACTGCCGCGAGCTGAATTAAAACTTCACTGCAGTCTTCTTCGCTTTCAACCATCTGCTTAACTTTCTGAAGATGACCTATTGCCTTTGCAAGGCGTGCCGTAACCTCGGCAGTATGCTCGTGGGAATGAGTATGTTTATGATTTTTCCTGTCCATAATTTACATCCTCGTTTTAAATATGTTTTTTGCCTTTCAATTAAAACAGTGTTATTATATTATAATGGTAAAATTATTTCAAGTTTAGGCAAAAAAAACAATAGGGAGTCGAATCTTGTTTTGATCGACTCCTTGAAGTATTTTTTGATTTTATAACCCCTGTGGGGGGTTGAATACGTGTGATTTTTACGATATAATATGGCAAAAACTAAGGAGTTATGTTTATGAAAAAAATGTCTTTGGTTAAACGCTCGGTTATTACCGCTGTGTGTATTGCTTTATGTTATGTTTTGCCTTTGCTGTTTCATGCACTTAATATAGGCAGTGTTTTTTCACCGATGCATATTCCTGTTCTTTTGTGCGGCTTGATTTGCGGCGGCGGTTACGGTGCATTATGCGGTATTGCAGGCCCCGTTTTATCCTGCCTTCTTTCGGGTATGCCCGCGGCAGTAAAACTTATCTATTTTATTCCCGAACTTGCTGTTTACGGGTTAATCGCAGGTATTATGATGAAGTTTATCCGCACGGGTAAGTTACTGCCTGATCTCTATATTTCTCTTACTATTGCAATGGTTGCAGGAAGAATTATAGGCGGTATTGCTCAGGCGCTCTTTTATGTAGGCTTGGGAGAATCATTTACTGTTGCCGCCATAGCAACAGGCTATTTTGTAACAACACTGCCCGGCATTATCTGTCACCTTATTCTTATTCCGATTTTGGTTACTGTGCTTATGAAGTCTCGCCTTATTCCTAATCGTTATTCAAAGGGAGAGAATAATGAAAAAGAAAAATGTGATTGACTTTTTTAACCGCTGTGCACCGTGGTGGGATGATGATATGATTCGCCGTGACGATATTATAAATATGATTCTTGATAACGGCGGAATCTGTGAAAATATTGACGTTCTTGATGTTGCGTGCGGTACGGGCGTGCTTTTTCCCGATTACATAAAACGGGGCGTTGCCTCGGTTACCGGTATAGATATTTCACCCGAAATGGTGAAAATTGCAAAACAGAAATTTCCGCAGATTAATGTTATCTGCGGTGATGTTGAAAGCGTGAAGTTTGACAGGCAGTTTGACGCCGTTATGGTTTATAATGCGTTCCCTCATTTTCCAAATTCCGAAAATCTTATTGAAGTACTTGCCGGACTGACAAAAACAGGGGGACGGCTGTCTGTTGCACACGGTATGAGCCGTGCCGAACTTCACAATCATCATAAAAACCGTGCAAGTGAAGTTTCTGTTGAACTGATCAGTGAAAATAAACTCGCCGATATTTTTTCAAAATGGTTTGATGTAGACGTCATTATTTCAAACGATAATATGTATCAGGTTTCGGGTACTCGTAAAAATATATTGTAGGAGACGATTTCTAAATTGTCCTGTTTTCAGTAGTGGCGGATATTATCATCTCTGAATTAAATTCATTGCAGGGAATGGCCTCGGTGCCCTCCCGTTTCGCAGCAGCGTATATGAAAAATGGTAGGGATATCTGAAGTGAACCCCAAAGTTTAGACAAATAAATATTAACTTGAGAGAGAATGAGTTCGGTATTGCACCGGGCTCATTTTCAGTTTAGAAATAATTCTTTCATTGTTGTAGTAATGAATGTACTCATTGAGACAGTTGATGAATTCATCAACTGTCTCAAAATGTTCACCGTAAAATATTTCGACTTTAAGCCTGCTGAAAAAGTTTTCCATTGCACCGTTATCCATACAGTTGCCTTTTCGGGACACACTCTGTTTGATATTATGTTCGGATAACAAGCGCTGATATTCTGCGTGCTGATACTGCCAGCTTTGATCAGAATGAAATATCGGTGTTGCATCATTAGGCAGTTTTGCAAACAAACCATTCAGCGTCATTATCACTTGCAAACGGGTATCTGTTCCGTTCTTCGTCGGAAAAATATGTAAATTCCGTACCCTGTTTTGATTTTTTAAATTCGCTTTGCTTTAATGAGCAGCCCATAATTTTATCCCGTTAAATCTTGATTTGTGCTTTAAATTCTGTATAATAAATATTATAATATAATGATTTTTTATGAAACTGACTGATTTAATTAAAAATGCAAAATAAACGGCATAAAGCAGTTCGGTATTACCGATTATGTGAATTATTCGTTTATGGCAAAGCATCTTGAGCGTTCACGAAATTTATTTCTTGCGAATAAGACAGACAGTTTTCATCTCGGCGTTGAACTTACAACCCTGCCGAAATCGCAGTATGATTTTGCACTTTTATGATTTGTCAGATATATAATATTTTTATGTGTTTATTATAACTGTTAAAAGGAATTGCCACAAGATGTTTTTTACATTTGGAAATATGTATTTTTAATGCGGTTATAAAAAAGCGGTTTTGCCGCTTTTATCGGAAAGGGGTTTATATGAAAGAAAAAAGTTTAACTCACGGCATTAAGTTTAAAGATAAAATAGGTTATGCTATGGGCGATATGGGCGGACTTTTAACATTTTCGCTTATAGGTGCATTTCAGAATAAATTTTATACCGATGTGCTGCATATCAGTCCTGCAAAAATTGTTGTGTTAATTCTTGTTGCAAGGCTGTGGGATGCGGTCAACGACCCTATGTGGGGTGCATTTATTGATTCAAGAAAGCCAACCAAACAGGGTAAATTCAGACCGTACATATTCTGGTTTTCAATACCGCTTGCAGTATCGGCAGTGCTTATGTTTACCGTTATTCCGAATCTGAGCGAGGCAAAGTATCTGCTTTTTGCCTATATTACTTACATTCTTTACGGCATGATGTATACTGCTGTTAATATTCCTTACGGTTCGCTTGCATCAGTAGTTACTGATGATGAAAAAGAGCGTTCGTCGCTTTCGATGTGGCGCTCAATCGGTGCAGGAGTGGGCGGACTTCCGGGCACAATTCTTCTTCCTATGATAGTTTACACAACAACAATCAGTGCAGACGGCACTAAAATTCAAACGCTTGACGGTAGTAAACTTACAATATGTGTTTTGATTTTAGGTATTCTTTCTGTTGCCGTGTTCTTTGGTCATTACAAACTTACGAAAGAGCGTATCACACCGTCGAAAAAGCAGAAAAGCAATTATAATGTTTTCAAAACAACGGCAGACCTTTTAAAGAACATACCGTTTGTTATGCTCTGTCTTGTTTCTATGCTTCTTATTGCATTTCAGTTTTATTATCAGTCAACATACACATATCTTTTTGCCGATTATTATCACAAAGCAAGCCTTTATTCTATGGTAACAATCTGCACATATCTGCCTATGGCAATTCTTATTCCGATTATGAATAAGCTTATTGGCAGATTCGGAAAAAAAGAACTTTGCGCTTTCGGTATGGCGTTTGCCGCACTTGTTAATTTTATACTGTTTTTCATTAAAACAGATAATCCGTATGTATTTTTGGTGTTTATCTTTTTCTCGGGGCTCGGTCAGACATTCCTTGTGCTTGA
This sequence comes from uncultured Oscillospiraceae bacterium, assembly GCA_902489595.1. Lineage (GTDB taxonomy): Bacteria > Bacillota > Clostridia > Oscillospirales > Acutalibacteraceae > Eubacterium_R. Next base: position 4,953 of record CABUAS010000073.1, read on the forward strand.
AATCTGGGCGCTTGTTATGGATGTTATTGATTATCACGAAATCAGAACTCACCGCCGTGAAGAGGGTACAGGTTATGCTTTTGTTTCTTTTGCAAGAAAAGTAGGTCAGACTCTGGCAGGGGTCGGCTTAAACGCACTGCTTGCGCTGATTAATTACAGCAGTGATGCATCTGCAAATGCTCAGGCTCTGCCTGATGATGTGCTTTCAAAACTTTATGATATTTCAACGCTTGTGCCTGCAATAGTTCTTGCTTTATCGGCTGTGATTCTTGCTTTCGGATATAATCTTAACAAAAAGAAGCTTGCAGTTATGCATAAAGAGCTTGAAGAAATACGTCAGAATGAAGAGTAGTTTTTACTGCATTTGCCCAAAGGAGAATTATTTTGAAATATACAGAGATTGAAACGCCGTGCGGTGCGGTTAAAGGAATAAAAAGAGAAAAATATTCTGAATTCAGAGGTATTCGTTATGCTGAGGCTGAAAGATTTGAATATCCAAAGCAGGTTAAAAAATGGCAGGGTATTTATGACGCAACAGAGTTTGGTGCATGTTCATATCAGCACCGTGCTTTTGATGATGATGCAGTGGTAAACGCTTTTTATCATAATGAATTTCGTAAAGGACTGTCTTTTACATACAGTGAGGACTGTCTGTTTTTAAATATATATGTGCCTGAAAATGCAGAAAACTGCCCTGTTCTTATTTATATTCACGGCGGCAGTTTTACGGGCGGCAGTGCTGACGAGGGGCATATCAGCGGTGCAAAATTTGCCGAAAACGGCGTTATTATGGTTTCAATTAATTATCGCTTAGGACCTTTCGGCTTTTGTTCTCACCCCGATTTAACAGATGAAAACGGCGTCTGCGGTAATTTCGGTCTGTTTGACCAAACTGTTGCTGTTCAATGGGTAAGGGATAATATTTCCGCTTTCGGCGGCAATCCCGATAAAATTACACTTATGGGTCAGAGTGCAGGTGCAATGAGCGTTGATATTCATCTGTCAAACCCATTGATTAAAGATTATATTTCAGGTGCGGTTATGCTCAGCGGTTCAGGTCTTCAGCGCTTTATGTTCAAGCCTTTAACGCCTCAAAAAACTGTTTCGTTCTGGAATGAGATTATTAAAAATGCAGGTGCTGCAAAAATGAGTGAACTTAAAAGCATTGATCCCAAAACGCTTTATTATGCGTGGCTTGATGCGTGCAAAAAATCTCCTCTCACAATGCCGAATACTCTGCCTGTTTATGACGGAAGAATTCTGAAAAAAGGCGAATTCAAAACAGAAACAATACCCGATAAACCGTATATTCTTGGTTCAACCTGCACAGATATGGTGCCGATAATTTTGCAGGCACTGAATAAAAAATGGGGCAGGTTTGCCGAAAAGAACAATAAAAATTACTGTTATATTTATAACTTTACACGCCGTCTGCCCGGCGATGACAAGGGCGCGTGGCATTCGTCTGATTTGCTTTATGCTTTTTCAACGCTTGATTTTAACTGGCGGCCGTTTGAAACTATTGATTATGAGATTTCAAATCAGTTGTCAAATGCTGTCTGCGCTTTTGCAAAAACAGGCAATCCGAATTGCGATGCTGTACCGTTATGGCAGGCAGGTTATGAAAATCCTATGCACTTCTGCGAAAAAACGGGTATGGCAAAATGGGATACGGCTAAAAATATTCACAGCACTTTTACAAGCAAAGGAATGGGTTAATGAGCAAGTTTAATCATTATTTTTCTTTAATTGAAAATACAGGCAGTTCTTTAAAATTTGCCTGTGATAATAAGACGGCACGTATTGATTTTATAAGTGATACCTGCGTGCGTATTGCGATTTATGAAAATGATGCTGATATTCTGCCGACCTTTTCCGTTAATCCGAATAATGCTTTCTCTCAAACAGGGCGGAGCAGATTAAGCACTGACGGCTTTAATCTGTATTCACCGAAAGCGGATTTTGGCGACGTTTATCGATTTTCTCTTGAAGACGGCATAAAAATTGAACTTGATGCTCAAAATTTTCTTTTGAAATATTATAAAAACGATGATTTGCTTTTTGGCGACAGAGCGCCGCTTGCCTATAATTTTGAAAATGAATTCGGCAGAGAAACATTTCATTATATCTCCCGTATGGCAGATGAAAGAATTTTCGGGCTTGGCGATAAAGGCGGCGAACTTGATAAGGCAGGCAGAGCGTTCAGAATTGAAACTACCGACTGTATGGGCTATGATGCTAAAGAAAGTGATCCGCTTTATAAGCATATCCCGTTTTACATTTGTGAAAATTCTGTCGGCAGTTACGGCATTTTTTATGATACCTCCGAAACGTCATACTTTGATTTCGGAAAAGAAATAAACAATTATTATGAGCCGTTTAAATTTTTCAAAACAGATGATAACTGTCTTGTTTACTATGTGTTTTTTGGTTCAAAACTGTCTGTTTTACAGCAGTTTGCAAAACTCTGCGGAAAACAGCCTTTACCGCCGAAGTGGAGTTTTGATTACTGCGCAAGTACTATGGCTTATACAGACGCTCCCAAATCGCAGGAAAAGATGTACGGCTTTATTGATAAACTGAAAGAATATAATTTATCATGCGGCGGCTTTTATCTTTCGTCGGGCTATACATCAATCGGAAATCAGCGTTTTGTTTTTAACTGGAACAAAGAAAAATTCCCCGACCCTGAAAAATTCATTTCTGATTTTTCGGATAAGGGAATTAAGGTTATACCTAATATCAAGCCTGCATTTCTTGAAAATCATCCGCTTTATAATGAAATTGCAAAAAAGGGTCTGTTTGTCAAAAATCCCGACGGTACGCCGTTTGTAACCGAATTCTGGGACGGACTCGGCAGTTACATTGACTTTACAAATCCCGAAGCTTTTGACTTTTGGAAAAACAAGGTTAAAGAGGCTTTGCTTGACTTTGGCATCACCGCCACATGGAACGATAATAACGAATTTGACATTAAGGACTGTGATGCACTTGCCGCAGGATTTAACGGCACGGCGGTCAAAGCAAGCCACATAAGACCTGTACTTACTTATCTTATGGCGGCGTCTTCATATAAGGCGCAAATTGAAAAAAATCCTGCCTTGCGTCCGTTTCTTTCAACAAGGAGCGGTGGTATCGGCATAAGGCGATTTGCTCAGACTTGGTCGGGCGATAACAGAACTTCGTTTTCCGATTTGCGTTACTGCCATAATATCGGACTTACTCTGTCGCTTTCGGGTATGTATTTTTATGGGCACGACCTCGGCGGATTCAGCGGCGGTATGCCGTCAAGGGAACTTCTGCTCAGGTGGATTCAGCACGGCATATTTGAGCCGAGGCTTACTATTCATTCGTGGAACAGTGACGGCTCTGCCACAATGCCGTGGAGTTACCCAGATATTATCGGTTCGGTGCAGAGCCTTTTTGCACAGAGAAAGAGTCTTTTGCCGTATCTTTATAACTGTGCTTTTGATTCGGTTGAAAATGAAATGCCGATAAATGCGCCTGTATTTCTTTATTATGATGATGAAAATCTTTTTTCTCACACAGATTCAATGATGCTCGGGCGTGATATTTTTGTTGCCTTTGCTTTTGATGAAGGCGTAAATAAAGTACCTGCTTATCTGCCTGAGGGTGATGACTGGTATCTCGGCGACGCACTTTATTCGGGCGGTCAGACAGTAAATCTTGAGATTAAACCCACAGATGAAATGCCGTATTTTATCCGCAGCGGTTCGGTTATTCCTACAGATGAGGCACAGTACGGCTTTAGCAGCGGTGATGATTTGGTGTTTACGGTTTATCCGCTGAAAGAGGGCACATTTGAAAGTACATTCTTTACAGATGACGGTACTACTTTTGATTATCTTAAAAACAAATGTGTTCATCTTAAATTTAAAGCTTCCTGCGATGAAAGCAGCATTTGCGTTGAATATGAAAATTCAGGCAATGTCGTTATGAATCCGCATATTCGCTTGTGCACAGGTGAAAAAAGAAAGCTGTATATTAAAGAAATACATAAATAGAAGCAAAAAAAGGGGCTGTAAAAAGCAGCCCCTTTTATAGCGCAGAAGAAGAGATTCTCGTCTCTCTATATTGTATTAAATAAAAAAAGAGAGCGAGTGCTCTCTTTTTTTATTTGGCGCAGAAGGAGAGACTCTCCTCTCAACTATCGAAAGGTACACTGTACCTTTCTCCCGAATTTTTGCACCTTACGGCTTAAAATTCGGAGTTCGTTTCTCGTCTCTCT
>CABUAS010000074.1 GCA_902489595.1 uncultured Oscillospiraceae bacterium
AATACATCTTTTTTGTATTCCTCAGACAAAAACACAGACACCGATTTTTCGGTGTCTGTGTTTTTAATATAATAAAAGGGGACTTGAAACGAACTCCAAATTTTTCGTGCAAATAGAGCTGGAAAAATTTGGGAAAACAGTCCGGTGGACTGTTTGATAGTTGAGGTCATATATTATATTATAAATCATTTAAATTCAAATTCAGGCATTTTAAATACAAAAATCGCAAGTATCAGCAGTTTTTGCAGAAAACTACAGATTTATATAAAAATATTTCCGATTTATATATTATTTGTTCTGTATTTTGAATTCAATTCTGCCAATTTTTAATATATAATTGTATTAACGCATAAATTGTTGTAAAATGATAAGTAAAGAAGGAAAAATGATTGAATAAGGGGTAATCATTATGAAAGTAACTAAACTGGTAAGCAGCGTTTTTAAAGATGTAACATCTCACTGGAATCATCCTGCAAAGGGCAATTTTGTTTCTTATAAGGAACTTATTAATCTTGCTCTGGGCGGAATGGGCAATCAGTTTACGATGCAGCTTATATGGAATATGGGTCTGAGTGCAGGCAATACTCTGTTTGGCTCAACAATCGGAATAAGACCGGTGCATCTGCAGTATATGCTTACCGTGCAGACTGTTTTAAATGTTTTCTTTTTCTTTGTAAGAGCACATATTGTTGATAATACAAGAACAAAGTGGGGGCGTTTCAGACCGTATATTGCTTTTTCGGGAATACCTATGGCGGTGCTTGCCGTTATATTCGTATTTCTGCCGTTTCAGACGATGTCTTATAACGACAAATTTATCTGTGTTTTTGTTTTTGCCATAACAATAAGTATGATTCAGCCTTTGTTTACCGATACATATTCGGAATTGCAGACGGTTATTTCACCCAACAGCGAAGAGCGTGCGAAAGTTTTGTCAATAAACTCTATTATTTACAGTTTTGCACCTACTCTTACAGGCTTGTTTATTCCTATTCTTTCAAATTTAACAGGCGGTTATACAAATATCAATACTTACAGATATGTTCTTGCGCCTGTAACTATTTTCGGTCTCGGTTTCAATTTCTTTACGGCTTTAGGCTGTAAGGAAAGAGTGGTAACATCTTCAACTTATGTACAGAAGGTAGGTATTATTGAAGGCGCCTTTATGATTTTCAAAAATAAGCATTGGTGGATAAGAACGATTGCAGGTCTTATCGGCTTTCTTGAAAGTGCAACAGGCGTATTCTTTTCGTGGATTTATATTTACGGCGTTCAGGATATGACCACCTATGGTATTCTTAATACGGTTATGGGCTCTGCCAGCGGTATTGCAATGGCAATTACACCGTTCCTTCTTAAAAAACTCGGCAACAGAAAACTGCTTATATACCATAATCTGCTCAATGTTGTGTTCTGCACAATACTTATGTTTACGTTTAAATCGCCGATTATAATGTTTATTGTTATGTATTGCAATGCGCTTGTTAATGCACTCAGCCTTGTTTATAATCAGGTTATGCATTCGGAGGTTAAGGATTATCAGCAGTATCTCTGCGGCTACAGAATGGATTTTGTATTCGGCCTTGCAGGAATGATAACAATGCCGATAACTCTTGTAACAGGGTACGTTATCCCTTATGTTTATGAGTATTTCGGTTTAACCACAAACTATGATATTCTGTATGACCCGAATGTAAGAAACTCATTGTTTACGGTTCTTTGTGTTCTGGCTATTGTCGGTGCAGTGCTTAATCTTATTCCGTTTTTCTTTTACAGTATGTCAAAAGAAAAGCATAAAAATATCATACGTGTTCTTCAATACAGAGCGCTTTTTGAGGATTTTGAAACGGGCAGTTTTAATGCAGAAATAATCAAAAACGGTGTTGAGGCTGTAAGGAGTGGACTTGAACTGAATAATACGCCTGCTCCTGATTTGAAGGCACTCAAAGCACAGATCAAGTCTGCAAAAGGCAGTGAGCAGAAATCATCAGCAAGAAAGGAATATGAGAAAGCAAAATCCTTTGCGGCGGAAAAAGCAGAGGTTGGTATTTTTATGGACGAAATCAATAAATTTGATTTTCCTTTATGGCGTAAAAAAGTAGAATCGGCAAAAAAAGTTATTTCAAAAGATGTAAACAGCCTTACGGAATACGATAATTCAGTTTTAAATGAAGCAAAGCAGTTGCCTAAGAAAACCAAAGAAGAGCGTGAGTTCAGAAAATATGAGATTTCACAGGCAAGGGCAATTCTTAAATCAGGCAGATTGATAAGAAAGCATTACCCTAACGGAATTGTAAAACCCGATGAGGATAAATTGAATGAGGCTTATAAAATGCCCGATACAACAAGGGCTGAAAATAAGGCGAAAAATGAAATTATTAAAAAACTTGAAAAAGAAATGGATACTTATTATAAAACAATTTCACCTTATGAAAAAGCAAGAAAACTTGTTCACAGTTATGAAAACAGAAACGAGGTTATGGCGTGGGCAGAATCAAATTATGATAAAGCCTGCGAGATTATCGAAAAAGCAGAAGCAGAGGAACGTGCAAAAGCGGTATCCCGTAAAAAACATATTTTAAGGAGTAAGAGCCATGAGTAAAAAGTATTTAAAAAGTTTTGCAGGTCTGTTTTGTGTTCTGGCAATTATTCTGTCCTTTCATGGCTGTTCATTAAATTCCTATTCGGTTGAAGAACTTAGAACTTTTTATCCGAAAGCGTTTGAAAATTCGCTTGATGAAGAGCTTTATTATTGGAAAGAAACCGTTAATGCAGCTGATCACACTTCGTGGAAAACGTGCAATGTTTATGCCGAAATTGATAAAAAGTATGAAGTTATCCGTGATGAAAACGGTGAACTTGCTAATATGAAAATCAGTGTGCTTGAAGAATATAATAAAAAGAATGTTTACAAGGCACTTTGCGGCAAATCTTCAGGCGCAGAGGGCGAAAAGAATTATCTTTTTGAAAATGATTTTGATGATACGGGCAGTGCAGTGAATTTCAGAAAAACAGAAATGATTCCGCAAGATTATGTAAAGAGCGACAGTTTTATCAGCAAGTATTCACTTGATGCAATGCTTAAAGAATTTGAATATCTTACAGTTGACGATATGATTTTTGATATTGACAATGATTTGCTGGAGCACAAGGGCAAAACCATTAAGGTATCATTTGCCGTTACCGATGAATATCTTGAAAGATATAAGGCAGACTTCGGTAAAAATTCATTGTTTGAGGGTTCAAAATACGCCACAATGGAATTTGCTTATGACCGCTTTGCCTCAATCGTAATTTATGCCGACGAAAAACTCGGCGGCGGCATCTCGGCTGAAAAAGAAATTTATAAACTCGAAACAGTTTATTACGGCCCAATCGTCAGTATACCATCATACGACAACACCGAATGGTAATCAGAAAAGCAAAATAATAACTGAAGTGAATTCCGAATATTAGAAAAAGAATTTTATCTGATAAATATAGCAGCAATTTTTATTGCAAGATATTATTATTTATCAGATAAAATTTTTAATTTATCTATTACCTGTAAATTCGTATCATCTGATTTTTGCTTTATTGCTTTTGAATGGTAATAGGTCAGTTTTTTTAAGATTTCATTTTTTTCTTCTTGCGATATATTTACTCGATGAATACAGATGTTTTGAATTCTGTTCTTTTTCATCTGCAAACACCTCTGTAAAATATATTCTGATGGATTTTTAAATTATTACTGCATATTTTTATATGGTGGTATGTTTTGAAAGTAGCGATTTACAGCCGAAAGTCCTTGTTTACGGGCAAGGGTGAGAGCGTTGAAAATCAGATTGAGATGTGTAAGCAATACATCAAATTTTCAATGGTTGATGTGGAAGTTGCCGACGAGGATATATTCGTTTATGAGGACGAGGGATATTCTGCAAAGGACCTGAAACGCCCGCAGTTTCAGCAGATGATGAAAGACCTTGATACATATAAATTCGAGTATATTGTTTGTTACCGGCTTGACCGATTGAGCCGTAATGTCAGTGACTTTTCGGGTTTGATTGAACTGCTGAACAACAAGGGTGTAAACCTGATTTGCATCAAAGAGCATTTTGACACCTCCTCACCGATGGGCAAGGCGATGATGTATATCACCTCCGTTTTTGCGCAGTTGGAGCGTGAAACGATTGCCGAGCGTGTTCGTGATAATATGCACCTTTTGGCTCGCACGGGTCGCTGGCTCGGCGGTACTCCACCAACAGGTTATCAGGGCGCAGAGGAAAGCGAGGTTATCGTTGACGGCAAGGTCAAAACCTCGCACAAATTAGTTTTCAGTGATGAGATTGAAACGGTTAAACTGATGTATAGTCACTTCCTTGAAACACATTCGGTATCTGCCGTGAGTAAGTATTTAATTGCAAAAAAGATTAAGTCAAAGACCACAGGAAAATATTTTTCCGTTCTCGGTATTCGTGATATTCTGCAAAATCCTGTCTACTGCATTGCGGATGAAAATGCTTATAATTACTTCTTTGAAAACGGCTCTGACATTTGTCAAAATGCTGAATTATGGAATGGCGGGCACGGTGTTTCAACCTACAATAAAAGGGATTACAGTCGTTCAGGTGCGCCGAGAAATGCGCTCAGTGAATGGATTGTTGCAATCGGCAAACACGAGGGAATTATCAGCGGTAAGGATTGGGTGTCCATTCAAAAATACTTTCATAATAACCACAAAGAAAAGATTGTCAATCACAGTGAGGTTGGCTTGCTGTCAGGCTTGATTTACTGCACAAAATGCGGTGAAAAGATGTTCTCAAAAAAGCATAAGGCAACAAGTGACAATTTCAGCTATATCTGTTCAAGCAAGCTGAAAGGCAACAACGCACTTTGCGATTGCCCTAATCTTACAGGACAACAGACAGACGATTTAGCGGTCGACTATATCAAAGGTGAGTTAGACAATTTTGATACCTTTTCCTCTGCTCTTGAAAATCTGAAAAGGGAGTATGAGAAAGAGCAGAATGACGATAAAGCAGATAAAATAAAAAAGGATATTGAAACCACGCAAAATGAAATCAATAACCTTGTAAACCGTTTGACCGATACAACATTAAGCCAAGTAGCAGTCAGTGCGATTGATAAAAAAATCGTTGAACAAACCGAATATTTACACGTTCTTGAAAAGGAACTTGCAGAGCAAAATCAATCTGATGATAACATAGATTTTGATACTGACGCTTTAATAGAAAGCGTTAAGTCCTTTAAGAATTTATTCGATGATTTATCCATTTATGACAAACGTCAGATTATAAGACTGCTCATTCAGAAAATTGAGTGGGACGGAGAGAATTTACATATTTTTATGTACGGTGAATAAAGCCATTTCAGCCGTTTATTCACCGAAAAGCACGCAAAAGTTGCCGCAATGTTGGTGGCGTATTTCCGCTTTTGATTGCAGTTATTGCGATGTTTTTTACGGGTAACAGTTTGCTGTCGGCGTTTATATTGCTCGGGTTTATTGCGTTGTCAATGGCGGTCACGCTTTTGTCATCTAAAGTACTGACTAAAACCGTTTTGAAAGGTGAGGCATCGTCTTTTGTGCTTGAGTTGCCGCCGTACAGAAAACCGCAGTTTTTCAAAATTATTCTTGAAACGATAAAAGATAAAGTCGTTTTTGTTCTCCTGCGTGCTGTGGCAGTGGCAGCGCCTGCTGGGCTTGTTATCTGGCTTTTGAGCAATATCAGTATAAACGGCACAATGCTTTTAACCCGGATTTCGGATTTTCTTGACCCTTTCGGCAGATTGCTCGGACTTGACGGCGTAATTCTGCTTGGCTTTATTCTTGGATTTCCTGCCAACGAAATTGTTATACCGATTATTCTTATGACTTATCTTTCAAACAGCACATTAAGTGATTATTCTTCACTTAATGATTTGAAAGAGATACTTGTTCTGAACGGGTGGACTTCTGTAACTGCCGTATGCACCTGTATATTTTCAATGTTTCATTTTCCTTGTTCAACAACTTTACTGACAATATGGAAAGAAACAAAGTCAGTAAAATGGACTGTTTTAAGTGTTATTACACCTTTGACAGCAGGCATTATAATTTGCTTTTTTGTTAATTTAATTTTCTAAAAACAGTGTTGATTTGTGTAGAAAGTAAAAATAAGTGAAAAAATATCACTTAAATTTGGAAAATACTATTGCATTTTTAAATATTCTGTGGTATTATGTGAAACACAATCACTTTTAGATACTACGGAGGAAAAACAATGAACAGTAAATTGAAAGTATTGGTTGCAGATGATGTAACTGTATTCGGTAAGGATTGTAAGAAAGAACTTGAAAAATCAGGATTTGAAGTTTCACTTTGTAAAAAAGACGGAAACACGGTTATCACACTTCTTGAAAATCAGCATTTTGATGCCGTGCTTATGGACGTTTTTATGTCGGGTGCAGACGGGTTTGAAGTGCTTGAAAGCATCTCCGAGTCACTTACGGAAAAACCGCTTACGCTTGTATTATCGGCAGTTGATAATTCGCAGATTGAGGAGCAGGTAATTGCATCAGGTGCAGATTATTATTTTATCAAGCCTGTTTCACCCGAGTCTGTCGCTAAGAGAATTGAAAAACTTTCGCAGTGGAAAATGAGTAAAAATAAGAGCAGTTCTGCTTATCACGATAATGATATTGATGTTGTGATTTCGGATATTATGCGTCAAATCGGCGTGCCTGCTCATATCAAAGGCTATCAGTACTTACGTTCGGCAATTAAACTTTCTGTTGAAGACAATGAAATGCTTGGCTCGGTCACGAAATTACTGTATCCCACAGTTGCTAAAATGTATTCCACAACTCCGTCAAGAGTGGAAAGAGCAATCCGCCACGCTATTGAGGTTGCGTGGGACAGGGGAGATGTTGATGTTCTTTCTTCATATTTCGGTTATACCATTCAGTCTCAGCGCGGCAAGCCGACAAATTCCGAATTTATTGCAATGATTGCAGATAAACTCAAGCTTTCCCTTAAAACTGCATAAATAATTAAAAGAGCACGAATTAAATGTTCGTGCTCTTTTTGTATAAAAGTATAATTTTTATAACAATTTCTCAAATCCCTCGGTTGTGTATTCCTCACCGTTTCGTTTCTTTTTCAACTGGACCATAAGTGCATTGAATCGCTTTCTTGTCATCGGGTAAAGAATGGCGAAAACGATTGAGAGGAACAGGAACACAGCAGGGATAATTGTTGAAATATTCTCCATTCCGTTGATGATTTTTTCATCTGTAACGACTGTGAACAGTGCCTCCGAACCTGCCGTGTCTTTTGAAGAATCATAGCCGTAGAAAGACAGCAGCTGACCTGCCATTAAAATTCCGAATGCCGAGCCGAATTTTTGCACAAGCTGAGGAAGTGCGGTAATTGTTGATTCACGGCGCTGACCTGTTTTGAACTCGTCAAGTTCAACAAGGTCATAACCCATTGAATAGAATAATGTCCAGAATGTGCCGACGCCCATACCTAAAACGCAGGGGCTTAAAATGCACATAAATTTGAAACCGCCGATTTCGGCGTCAAGACCGATGATTTTAAGCAGAATTTCGCCGGCAAAGGTAATTGATAAAAACAGTATTGCGGCAAAACGTCTGTCTTTTTTCTTTGCCGTTGCCTCAACAAGCGGCACAACGATTGCCATCGAAATTACAAGTGAAAGAATAACAAACACGATACCTGTGTCATATTCCATTCCTATACAGTCAATTACCATATAAGTTAAGTTTGCCTGAATCATTGATGATGTTGCAAGGAAAAAGAACACGAAAAGCAGAAAATATTTTGCAGGCTTGAGCGTTAATATTTCGCCGAAGGCTTTCATCGTGGATTTAAGGCTGACTTTCTGAACGGGCTCGCCGTCTTTAGCCTGTTTCGGAGAATAAACGCCGCTGAGTGATTTACAGCAGATAAATCCAAAGGTAACTGCCATAACGCTGATGATTGCCGCTACAACCGCATATGAATTGCTCTCGTATTTTTCGGTAAGCAGAATTGCAACTGTAGGCACAAGTGCGGGAAGAATGTTGCCGAGACCGACTGCGATTGCATTGAGCAGGGAAGAAAGACTTCTTATCTGCGTTCTTTCATCATAATCTTCCGTGAGTTCGGCAACAACAGCGTAGTAGGGGATTGTATACATTGTATAGAACACCCAGATTGCCATTGAAATTACCGTGTATAAAATAATTTTAGCCGTCTGCGATGTAAAGCCTGCGCCGATACTGCTCCACGCAACTATGAAAATTACCGCAAGCGGGATTAACGAACCTTTCATAACTTTGCGTTTGTCAACGCCTGCACGGTCCGTATAATTGCCTATCATCGGGTCAGTAACTGCGTCCCATGCAATGGATATAAAAATGATGATTGAACTGTATTTCGGCTGAATACCGACTATTTCGTTAAGAAAGGTTAAATAATATGTGTAAAACATATTGTATATCAGCGATTCGGTAAAAATTCCGAAGGCATAACCCGTCTTTTTCTTTTTGGTTAATGCTGCTTTTGGCATATAACCGCCCCCTTTTTATAATTACATTTTACATCACATTCATCAAATTAGCAAGAAAATTAATTTTTTATGGAAAT
>CABUAS010000075.1 GCA_902489595.1 uncultured Oscillospiraceae bacterium
TACTATATTGACTTTTTGTTAAAAATATGACATAATTTAATTAACTATAACATAATTCTGTCAAAAAATTGACATACTTATGAAGACGTAAAACAAAGGGGGGGATTCATATGAAAAATAAGTTCAAAAAAATATTGTCTGCAATACTTGCGGTTGTACTTATTCTTTCTGTCTGCATTTCCGGCGTTTATTATTGCATAATCAGCGACAGCGCCGATAAAATCACGCAGACGGCAAGCATCGATGAATTCTGCCTCAAAATAGTCGAATTCAACAAAAAATATAAAACTTTGGGCAATGATGTCTGCGAAATTGACGGCAAACCTGTATTCAACCGCTATGAAAACAGGCTGATTGTAAAAACAGCAAAGCCCCTTTTAAACAATGCCTTTGACAGCGTGTATTATGATGATATTGCCGTGTTTCAGTATACCGATGATAAGACCTTGCAAAACGATTTTGAAAAATTTAAGGCACAGGGGCTTTCAGTGTCAAGAGATTATGTTTATTCCGACTGTGCCGACATAACCGAAAATGCCGTAGATTATAATACTGTTGACAAAAACTATGCTTACACAGACAGCGGCGCATCATACGCAAGAAAAATATTTGAAAACAGCAATTACGATGAAATAACAGTTGCCATGATTGACACGGGAATTGATTATAATCATGAAGTTTTCAAAGACAGATATATTGAAAACAACATTAATTTCAGTACATCCGGCGACGCAGATGATTCGATGGACGATCAGGGCCACGGCACTGCAACATCGGGCATTATAGTTTTATCAACACCGAACAATGTTAAAGTTAAGCCATACAAAGTATTAAACTCTGACGGCTGCTGCACTTCCTCGCAGATAATTGCCGCACTTGAATATATAATGGCAGAAAAAGACAGACCCGACATTGTAAATATGAGCCTCGGCGGATACGATCTTCTCAATCTTGATAACTCAACTGTTGAAAGCTACACTGTATCAAAACTTATAGACAGCGGCGTAACAGTTTGTGCGGCGGCAGGCAATGAAAAGGTATGCTGTGATTACGGCACTCCTGCAAACTGTGACGGAGTAATCACAGTAAGCTCCCATGGGCAGAATTTTAAGTTCAGCAATTATTCTGATTACGGCAGTTGTGTGGACATATGCGCACCCGGCGAAAAAGTTCTTACTGCAAAACTTAACGGCGGTCTTTATTCCCTGCTTTCCGGTACTTCATTTTCTGCGCCTTTCGTAAGTGCAGCATGCACATATATTTTAATGCAGCACCCTGATTTCACACCGTCTGAAATAAAAGAAAAACTGAAAAGCACCGCCGTAAAACCAAGCAAATATGATGAACTTTGTTTTGGCAGCGGAATACTGAGTTTTGCAAATATTATTGAAGATAAACAGTTTAAAGCACCGAAACCGTCTGTAACTTCGGGGGTATATAACGAAAAGCAAACAGTAAGTTTTGACGTTCCCGACGGATGTACTCTCATATATAAAACCGACAGTATGAATGCAATAACTCCGGGCATAAACTCTTCGGTTTATATTAATCCGATTACAGTTGACAGCGACACAATTATTACATATGCACTTATTAAAGACGGAAAATATGCAAGCCCGATTGAATCTGCCGAATACGAAATACAATATTACGCAGACGAAAATGACTTTGTAATGCAGTCTGACACGATAACAGGCTACAATGGTGATAAAACGAACATCATTGTTCCCGATACGATAAACGGCGTTGCCCCGAGAGCGTATACCGACAAAACACATTCCTATACCCACATCGTTTTTCCCGACAGTGTTGAAGAAATAGGAGATTACGCTTTTGCAGGCAATACAAATCTCAGGTCAATAACAGCACACGGCGTTACAACACTTCTCGGCAAAAATAATTTTTATAACTGTGAATATCTGCAAAGTGCGGATATGCCGAACCTTCAAAATGTAACAGAGGGCGCTTTCTGCGGCTGCAAAAGCCTTCACAGCATTAACTTTGATAAAAATATTACACAGCTGAAAAGCAATCTTTTTAAAGATTCGGGAATTATATCACTTAATCTGCCGAATGCCGAAATTGACCCGTTATCAAATGACAGCGTATTTTCAACACCGAACCTTGTTGAATGTTATGCGCCTGAAATAAGCATTTTCGGCACAAATATGTTTTACGGCTGTATGCTGCTTTATAAGTATACATTCGGCGAAATTAAATCTCTCGGCGATTCATCTGTTTATAACTGCCAGAATTTTATAAATCTTGATGTTTCAGGACTTGAAGAACTTCACACTAATGCACTTCACGGCTGCTTTATAAAAAATTTTTATGCGCCTGATATTATAAATTTTGAAGAAAATAACGGCGTGTTTGGCTCTTACTGCTACTGCAAAACGCTTGATTTGCCGAATTTTGAGGGCAATCTTTCAAATTATACACTGCACGATTCAACACTTGAAAATATTTATCTTGACAAAGTGTATAATATGGGAGCAAAAGCACTTGAAAATATGGCATATCTGAAAATTCTTTATCTGCCGAAAGTAGAAAAATTCTATACTCCGTCAACTTCAAAAAACACGCTTACAGGATTAGTAAAAACAAATCACTGCGCCGAAAAGCCGTCGCCGGATATTATATGGATACCTAATGCAACAATGACGGGAGCATGCGAGTTAGAAGACTTCGGATGTATTTTTGCACCGAAACTCAAAAATATAACGCTGAGAATACATAATAAAAATACGAAAGGTGTAATTTTAATAAGTAAACCTACTGCGTCATTTTCAATAATAATCACCTGCTCAGACGGTATTTCTTCATTCACAAAAAAGCCCTTAATTGTAACCGAAAACGAACTGACAACATTAATAAACGCAACATATAACAACGCGCTTTTTGACGATTTCAGATTTATCAATCAGAATGAATACAGCTTTGAATATGCCTGTGATGATTATAATTTTTCTGTTCCTTTTGAAGTTGCAAAAAGAGCGTGGAACGACAACGACATCAACAAAAATGCATATGACACAGAAAACATATTTATATTCGATTTTACAAATGACAGAATTTTAAATGCAAGAGATTTTGCCGTTTACTCCAAAGCATTACACAATAAAACAACATAAAGGAGAGTAAAATGGAACTTTCAAAGTATTTTAAAAGCATTGTTGAACAGGACAGATGTGCCGTTGTGATATGCAATACAGAGCACAAAATTATTTATATGAACCCCGCAGCAATCACAAGATACGGCAAATCAGGCGGTGAAAAGCTGATAGGAAAAAGCCTTTTAAACTGCCATAATACAAAATCAAATAAACTGATTGAAAAAACTGTTGAATGGTTCAGACAAAGCAGCGAAAACAACATCATATTCACTTTCCGTAATGAAAAAGAAAACAAAGATGTTTATATGGTTGCTTTACGAGACGATGACGGCACGCTTATCGGCTACTATGAAAAACACGAATACCGCAATATTGAAACCATGAAATTATATGATTTTGAATAAAACATTAACCCCCGCAGAAACATTGAGTTTCTGCGGGGGTTTAACATTATTGTAAAACGGGTCGTCGGAGACGATAGCCCCTACATATTAAACATTAATCTCAACATCAATGCCGAGAAGGTCTTTGTTGGCGTCAAGAATCGGCTGAACTGTTTCTTTAAGGAAATCAGCAGTCTGCTCAGGCGCTCTGCCCACAAAGTTTTCAGGTTTCATAACTGCAAGAATTTCTTCTTTCGTCATCATAAATGCAGGGTCTGCGGCAATACGATCCACAAGGTCGTTTTTACCGCCCTCAACCTTAACAACATTGCCTGCTGCCATGGAATGAACACGGATTTTTTCGTGAAGTTCCTGCCTGTCGCCGCCCTTCTTTACGGCATCCATCATAATATTTTCGGTTGCCATAAACGGAAGTTCGCTCATAAGGCGTGCCTCAATAACCTTTGGATAAACAACAAGTCCGCTTGTAATATTGATATATAAATCAAGAATACCATCTGTAGCAAGAAAAGCCTCAGCAACGGACACACGCTTGTTTGCACTGTCATCAAGCGTTCTTTCAAACCACTGTGCAGACGCAGTCCAAGCAGGATTCAAAGCATCAATCATAACATAACGTGAAAGCGATGCAATACGCTCAGACCTCATCGGATTGCGCTTATACGCCATTGCCGATGAACCAATCTGATTTTTCTCAAACGGTTCTTCAATTTCTTTAAGGTTCTGAAGAAGTCTCAAATCATTTGAAAACTTACAGCAGGACTGTGCAATAAGTGCAAGGCAGTTGCAGACAATCGTATCAAGTTTTCTTGCATAAGTCTGTCCGCTTACAGGGAAACATTTTTTAAATCCCATTTTTTCGGCAATCTTTCTGTCAAGTTCTTTACACTTTTCGTGATCACCGTTGAAGAGTTCAAGGAATGACGCCTGTGTGCCTGTTGTGCCCTTTGAGCCAAGAAGCATAAGAGTATCGAGCACATGGCAGATTTCCTCATAATCCATAACGAGATCCATAAGCCAGAGTGTTGCCCTTTTACCTACTGTTGTAGGCTGTGCAGGCTGAAAATGGGTAAAACCGAGACACGGCATAGACTTATATTCATCTGCAAATTTTGCAACAGATGCAATAGCATTTACAAGCTTCTTTTTAATTAACAAAAGTGCCTCACGCATTGTAATTACATCCGTATTGTCACCTACATAACAGCTTGTTGCACCAAGGTGAATAATAGGCTTTGCATTCGGGCACTGCTCGCCGTATGCATGAACATGGCTCATAACATCATGGCGGAACATTTTTTCATATTCCCTTGCAACATCATAATTAATATCGTCCTGATGTGCTTTTAATTCTTCAATCTGCTCTTTTGTAACATTAAGTCCGAGCTCGTTTTCAGCCTCAGCAAGTGCAATCCACAGCTTTCTCCAGGTTTTAAACTTGAAATCGGGAGAATAAATATACTGCATTTCCTTGCTGGCATAACGGGCGTTAAATGGTGAATTATACGTATTGTTTGCCATTATTTATCAAGCCCCGTTCTCTTCATCATTTCAGCATAAGCGTCTTCCACACCGCCAAGATCACGGCGGAAACGGTCCTTATCAAGTTTTTCGTGTGTTTCAATATCCCAGAAGCGGCAGGTATCCGGGCTGATTTCGTCGGCAAGAACGATTGTGCCGTCGCTTGTTTTGCCGAATTCAAGTTTAAAATCGATAAGTTCAACGCCGATTGATGCAAAATATTCTTTAAGAACATCATTTACTTTGAATGCCATTTCCTTGATTGTGTCAACTTCTTCTCTCGTAGAAAAACCGCAGGAAATTGCGTGATATTCGGAAATAAGCGGATCATCAAGTTCATCGCATTTGTATGAAAATTCGATTGACGGTGCAACAAAATCCATACCCTCTTCAAGGCCTAATCTTTTGCAGATTGAGCCTGCTGCACGGTTGCGGATAATAACCTCAAGCGGTACGATTGTAACTTTCTTTACTGCCGTTTCACGATCTGAAAGCTCCTCAACAAAATGAGTAGGTACGCCCTTAGCCTCAAGAATCTGCATAAGATAGTTGGACATCTTATTATTAACAACGCCTTTGCCGACGATTGTGCCTTTCTTCTTGCCGTTGAAAGCAGTTGCATCGTCCTTATAATCAACGATTACAACATCAGGATCATCGGTTGCCCATACTTTTTTTGCCTTTCCTTCATATAACTGTTCTGTTTTAGTCATTTTAAAATTCCTCCGTTTTAATATTATATTTTAAAATAATTATTTACCGTAAACTGTTTTGATTCTTTCAACTGCCTCGATTGTTTTTTCATAATTGCCGAATGCAGTCAAACGCAGATAGCCTTCGCCGCTCGGGCCGAAGCCTGAACCGGGTGTGCCGACAACCTGACACTTATCAAGCAAATCATCAAAGAATTCCCACGAGGTCATACCCTTTGGAACAGAGAGCCATACATAAGGTGAATTCACTGCACCGTAACATGTAAAGCCGGCCTCGGTAAGACCGTCATAAATAACCTTTGCATTGCGCTGATAATACGCAATAGTTTCTCTTGTCTGCTTTTTACCCTCTTCACTGTAAACAGCCTCAGCCGCACGCTGTGTAATATAACTTACGCCGTTGAACTTTGTTGCCTGACGTCTTGCCCACAAAGGATTAAGGCTTACACCGTCAAACTGCAAATCCTTCGGCACTACTGTATAACCGCATCTTACACCCGTGAAACCTGCTGTTTTTGAAAATGAACGGATTTCAATAGCACATTTCTTTGCGCCCTCAATTTCATAAATTGATTTCGGTGAATCATCTGTAATAAACGCTTCATATGCAGAGTCAAAAAGAATAAGAGAGTTATTTTCAAGCGCATAATCAACCCATACTTTAAGTTGTTCCCTCGATGCAGTCATACCCGTTGGGTTATTCGGGAAACAAAGATAAATTATATCTGCCTTTTCTTCCGGAATACACGGCATAAAATTGTTTTCTGCAGTGCACGGCATATAAATAATATTATCAAAAAGACCGTCTTCGCCTTTATTGCCGCTTCTGCCTGCCATAATATTTGTATCAAGATAAACAGGATAAACAGGATCGCAGATAGCAACTTTATTATCAACGCTGAAAATATCGCCTATATTGCCGCAGTCAGACTTTGCACCGTCGGAAAGAAAAATTTCGTCTTTTGCAATATCAATTCCCCTATCGGCATAATCATTTTTCTGAATAGCATCAATAATAAAACTTTCGCCGTATTCAGACGGATAGCCATGAAATGTTTTTTCATCAGCCATTTCATCAACTGCCTTATGCATGGCATCAATAACCGCAGGTGCCAGAGGCTTTGTAACATCACCGATTGAAAGGCGGATAACCTCTTTATCAGGGTGTGCAGCCTGATATTCTCTCTGCTTTCTTGCAACAGTTGAAAACAGATATGAACTTTCAATCTTCAAAAAATTCTCATTGATTTTCATATTTTAATCCTCCTATTTAATTTTTACAATTTCAATATTTAAATATTGATTTCGCCTGTGAATACATATTCGCAGGGTCCTGTCATAAACACGCTGTCTTTTTCATTACCGCTCCAGCTAATCTGCAGATCGCCGCCTAAAAGATGAATTGTAACATCATTATCTGCAAGGCCGTTAACGACAGCAGCAACCGCTGTTGCACATGAACCCGTGCCGCAGGCAAGCGTTTCACCTGTACCTCGCTCAAAAACACGCATTTCAATATTTTTCCTGTCAATAACCTTTGCAAACTCGGCGTTAACCTTTTTCGGAAAAACTGCCGTGTTGCCCTCAAACCGTGCGCCGTAAAAATCAAGATTAAAATCAATCGGGTGTTCGTCAATAAACATAACTGCGTGGGGATTGCCCATTGAAACGCAGGTCATTTCAAACTCCCTGTCAGCCACGGTTATCTTCTCTTTAACGCATTTCTCGCTTTCGCTTACAACGGGAACATCTGCCGCTTTAAGAATCGGCGCACCCATATCAACCTTAGCCGAAACAACCCTGCCGTTTTCTACAGCAACATCAATATACTTAACCGCGCCCATTGACTCAATAGTGAACGATGTATTTTTTGTATAGCCTTTATCATAAACATATTTTGCAACGCAGCGAATAGCGTTGCCGCACATTTCGGCACGTGAGCCGTCGGCATTATACATAACCATTTCAAAATTGGCTTTTATGCCTTTTTTTATGATTATCATACCGTCACCGCCGACGCCGAAATGCCTGTCTGAAATCCTTTTTGCAGTTTCGGACTCATTTAATACCGTTTCTTCAAAACCGTCAATATAAACATAATCGTTGCCGCAGCCGTGCATTTTAGTAAATTTCATCAAATCACCGTGTTATATAAATTAAGCAAATTCATCAAGTATGCTCATCGCAACGGCAGAAATCTTTCTGCCTGTTTTCATACTTTCGCTCTGTAAAAATTTATGTGCCTGACCCTCATTCATTCCTTTAACAGCTATCAGAACTTCCTTGGCTTTTGAAATGCAGTCAGCCTCGTCATCGGTTCTTTTTGTAAAACTGCTGCGGCTTGAGGCAAGCACGCTTATTGTCTGAATAAACATCTCTTTTTCAATAGGCAGCGGCAAGGTAATCATATTGCCCATATACTGCTCCGAACCGTTTTTGGATAGTGCCACAACGTCAAAATCAACAGGCAGAATTTCCGCCAGATCGGAAGCAGACATATCACGCATTACAAACGGGCAGACAATTACACCGCGCCGTTTTTGCTGTGAGATTTCAAGTGCAGACGTGCCGAGGGCACAAATGTGAGATACACGAAAACCGCTTTTTTCGATAAGATTTGCTATCGCCTGTGCCGTTTCTTTTACGGGGTAAACAACAACAATATCCTTCATAGTTTCCACCTCACCATTAACAAATAGCATTATACCATATAAATATGTATTCATTCAATAGTAAAATAGCCATATTTTTCATAAAAAATATTCAGTAATTTATTCAGCGTGTAGAAAAAGACAAATATTAAATTCTACAAACTGGCAGACTTCGAGAAATGGAACAGAATTTTGCATTTTGCGAGTGGGTGCCGTAC
>CABUAS010000076.1 GCA_902489595.1 uncultured Oscillospiraceae bacterium
CAAATAAATGGTATCCCGTTTTTAGAAGCCGGCGTGATGGAATTGGCAGACGTGCTGGACTCAAAATCCAGTCCTGGCAACAGGGTGCGGGTTCGACCCCCGCCGCCGGCACCACTTAAATTACAGCAGGTTTTCCTGCTGTAATTTAATATTTTATAATTTTCACATTAAGATGTTTTCTTGCCTAACCATCTTATAAATAAAAAACAAGGAGAAATTTAATTATGCTTACAAAAATAAAGCGTGAAATCTATGAAGTTAAGATTTTGCTAAGGAGTATCCCCTCCCCCATTTTGACGCTGTTTGCTGTTTCGGTTATAGTAATGAATCTGCTTGCAAACAAAAGCGTTAATCTGCCGTTTGAGTGGCTTGCTCTTGACTGCGGAATTATTGTTTCATGGGTTTCTTTTTTGTCTATGGATATTATTACAAAGCATTTCGGACCTAAAGCGGCAACAGAGGTTTCAATTATTGCAGTAGTCTTCAATCTAATGGTTTGTATAATATTTTTTGCTGCGAGCAGAATTTCAGGCGTTTGGGGAGAATCGTATGTTGACGGTAGTGAAACTATTATAAATACTGCTCTTAATAACACTTTTTCGGGCACATGGTATGTTTTGCTTGGCAGCACAACAGCGTTTATCATTTCGGCAGTTATTAATAATATACTTAACTATTTAATCGGAAAAACGATGCAAAAAAAGCCGGACGGATTTGCTGTGTATGCTTTAAGAACTTATGTTTCAACGGCAGTCGGTCAGTTTTGTGATAATTTGGTATTTGCTCTCATTGTAAGCCGCGTTTTCTTTGGATGGTCAATGATTCAGTGCTTAACCTGCTCTGTTACGGGAATGGTTGTCGAACTTTTGTGTGAAGTTATATTCTCCCCTATCGGATTTTCCGTTTGTAAAAAATGGAAAAAAGAAAATGTAGGCAAAGAATATTTTGAAATAAAAAATAATATTGCGGAGAAATAATATGAATGTTTTAATTACAGGAACAAGCAGCGGAATCGGCAAAGCTATTGCAGAAAAATTTTTGAATTGCGGTCATAATGTGTTCGGAATAGACTGTTTGCCGCCAAGCATAGAAAACTCAAATTATATACATTATATTGAAGATATATTTGATGGTAATCTGCCAGATTTGCCTCCGATTGAAATTCTGATTAATAATGCAGGGGTTCAGAATTCAGGCAGAGATATTGATGTTAATCTTAAAGGAACAATAAGAATTACCGAGAGATATGCTTTTCAGAATGAAATCAAAAGTGTTCTGTTTATTGCATCAGCAAGTGCATCATCCGGAGCTGAATTTCCTGAATACGCCGCAAGTAAAGGCGGAATGGTTGCTTATATGAAAGGTACTGCACTGCGATTGGCTGAGTTTGGTGCTACAGCAAATAGTCTGTCACCCGGCGGTGTATTAACTGACTTGAATAAGCATATTATTGAAACACCGGAACTGTGGCAGGCAGTTATGAATGAAACAATGCTTTCTAAATGGGCAGAAGTTGAAGAAATTGCCGAGTGGGTATATTTTGTAACAGTCTGCAATAAATCAATGACTGCGCAGGATTTATTGATTGATAACGGCGAAATAGCTAAATCCAATTTTATATGGTAAATTCTTAACGGAGCAAAGATATTTTTATCCATGCTCCGTTATATTATTGCAATTTACTTTTAATTTTTTCATATATTTCAACTATTTTAAAACGTATTTCATATTTATTGTTACTGTTTATAAGTTCAATTTCATCTTCACTTAAAATTTTATTGATTTCATCTTCAGAAACAGCAGGAAGGCATATTGCCGGAAACATAACACACCACCAATTATGTCCTTTTGCTTCTCCTATTTCGATTTTAAGAGCATTATAAACGCCGCTTGGCAAAGTGATTTTTTTATATTCTCTTGTATTGAAGTATTCTTTATCAACATATATTTTTGTTTCATAATTATAGCCATTTTCTTTGATGCATTCATTTGCAAGTTTTTCAAAATAATCAATATTATTTTTTGAAATGGCAATTACATCGTTTAAACTTTTGCAGTTAATAAATAAATCTTCACTTTCAGTCAGTATTTTGTCACGAACTTTAAGTTTAAGTGACTGATCTTCATCGCTGTCGGAATTCGCAAGGATATGAAGTCTGAAAACCTCTTGCGATATGCTTTCGCTTGTTTTAATAAACGGCGTAACATATGAATAAATAAGTATAAATGATAAAAAAATCGGAACAAAAATTTTAATTGTTTTTGACATAATAAAACCTGCCTTTCAAAAATGAGTTTTGGCAGGTTTTAAAAATTTTATTCAATAATTTTGCAGCCTTTTGAAACAGGCACAGTAAGAAATACATTATCAGTAAATTTCTTAAGTTCTTCACAACTTTTCAAAGCGTCGTTTTTATCGGTGAAAATCCCGAAAATTGACGGTCCGCTCCCGCTCATACAAACGCCGAGTGCATTATTATTTTTCATAATTTCCTTAATTTCAATTCTGTTCGGAACATCAATGAACTGTTCAAAAACATTTTCCATTTTCGATGCAATATCTGTGAGTTCTCTTGACTGCATCGCACAAAGCATACCGAGTTTATCGGGGGTATGATTTTTTCCGAATTCATCAAATTGTTTATATGCTAAACCTGTATTAACATCAATGTCGGGCTTAATAAGTACAATATAGCATTTTCTAAGCGGCTTTACTTTGTTGAGTATGTTCCCTATCCCCTGTGCAAGTAAAGTTCCCCCTGTTAAGCAAAACGGCAAATCAGCGCCGACTTTTACTCCGATTTTACAAAGTTCATCATCAGATAAATTTGTTTTGTAAATTTTGTTAAGTGCTGTTATAACAGCCGCACCGTCTGCACTTCCTCCTGCGAGTCCTGCCGCATGAGGAATTCTTTTTATAATGTCAATATTAATACCTTTATTTTTCTTTTTTGTGTACTCAAAAAAGGCTTCAGACGCTTTCCACACAATATTTTTGCTGTCAAGCGGAATATTTGCATTACTGCACGATATTGATATTGACTTTGATTTGTTTTCACTGACAGTTACAGTATCGTACAAATTAATGCTCTGCATTATCATAAATAAATCGTGATAATTATCAGTTCTTTTGTTAATGATGTCAAGCATTAAATTTATTTTTGCATATGCCTTAACTTTTACTTCCATTTTACACCTTCAGTTCATTAATAAAGTCTTCAATTCGGTCAATCGCTTTTTTAATATTGTCTATAGAATAACAATATGAAACACGGATAAAGCCTTCACCGCATTCACCGAAAGCGGTTCCGGGCACTACTGCAACACGTTTGGACATAATCAGTTTTTCGGCAAATTCATCGCTTGTAAGGCCTGTAGATTTAATGCATGGAAAAACATAGAATGCACCCTCGGGTTCAAAACAGTCAAGTCCGATTTTGCGAAATGCATTAACAGTGAATTTTCTGCGCATATCATAATCTTCACGCATTTTTTCAATATCTTTATCACCGTTTCTCAGCGCCTCGATTGCAGCATACTGAGAGTTAGTGGGTGCGCTCATAATTGCAAACTGATGAAGTTTTGTCATTTGCTTTATAATTGTCTCCGGACCGAGAGCGTAACCGAGTCTCCAGCCTGTCATTGAATAAGTTTTTGAAAAACCGTTGATAACAACCGTTCTTTCTTTCATACCTTCAATAGAGGCAATACTGCAATGCTTTTCATTGCCGTATGTAAGTTCACTGTAAATTTCGTCTGAAAGAACAAAAATATTATTTTTAATAATAATATCGGTAATTTTTTCAATATCCTCACGCCTCATTATACCGCCCGTCGGGTTGTTCGGGTAAGGAAAAACAAGCAATTTCGTTTTCGGCGTTATTGCTCTTTTAAGCTCATCCGGTGTAAGCTTAAATTTATTTTCCGCTTTGGTCGTAACGGTTACGGGTTTACCGCCTGCCATTGATACAAGCGGAGAATAGCAAACGAATGACGGCTCAATTACAAGCACTTCATCGCCGGGAGAAATGATTGTTCTGATAGCCATATCAATGCCTTCAGAACCGCCTACAGTAACTAATACTTCACTTTTTCCGTCATATCCAACATTATATTTTCTTTTGTAAAATTCGGCAATTTCGTTTCTTAATTCAATAAGACCTGCATTTGCAGTGTACCTTGTTTTTCCTTGATTCAGATATTCAATAGCAGTATCTCTTATATGCCACGGAGTTTTAAAATCAGGTTCGCCTACACCGAGAGAAATAACATTGTCCATTTCCTCTGCGATTGAGAAAAATTTTCTTATACCGCTCGGTTTTACATTAATTATATTTTCGTTTAAAAATTCGCTGTAGTTAATCAAAGGGAAATGTTCCCCCTATCATCACCGCAGTTTTCGGTAAACTGAACGAAGTGTTCTTTGTATTTTTTCAAGATGAAATGTGTTGCAGTTGACAGTACACCGTCAAGCGGAGCAAGTCTGTGAGCAACAAACATTGCAACTTCTTCAAAGGATTTATCCGTAACCATAACGGCAAAATCAAATCCGCCGCTCATTAAAAAGATTGATTCAACTTCTTCAAAATCTGATATTTTTTCTGCAAGTTCATCAAAACCGTTTGCAAATTTCGGCTGAACGGTTATTTCAATAATTGCAGAAGTTGTTGAAATATTTGCTTTATTTTTATCAATTATGGCTTTGTAGCCTTTGATTACACCTGAATCTTCATAAAGTGCAATTTGTTTTTTTACTTCTTCTTCGCTGATGCCAACGATAGCAGAAATTTCACTGCTTGAAATTCGTGCATCCTGTGAAAGCAGTTCAAGTATTTTGTTCATAATTATCTCCTATTTTATTTCAATTAGTTTTGGCTTTCTGTTTTCAAAAATTGTAAAACAGTCAAAGCCGCATTCTTTTAATGTATCAAAACCCTGTTCAACAAAATTACCGAGTTTTTCTTTAAAATGAGAATCAGAGCCGATTGTGACATATTTGCCGCCGAATTTTTTAAATCTTATAATTATTTCTTTGTTTGGCAGAAAATCTTTTATTTCCATGCCTAAACCAGAAGTGTTGATTTCAAGCGCTTTATCTTTTGAGATAAGCAGTTTAAGAATGGTATCTATTTTATCATAATAATCTGCTAAATCAACAGGTATTTTATATTTGCCGCAGATATAGCGAAAAGGATAAGTAAGATGCGCAAGAGAATCAAAATTACCCCACTCACAAAGTTCTGTTATGGTATCAAAATATCTGTTCAAAAGCTCATTAACATCAAAATTATTATAGTCAAGAAAATAGAAATCTTCCATATTTTCAAGATTGTGAATTGAACCCAAAACAAAATCGTACTGATGGTTTTTTAGTACCTTTTCTGCAAGCGGAATATTATAAACGGCCTGTCCGAGTTCAATGCCGCAATATACATTTAAATCTGATTTAAATAATGATTTTGCATTAGCAGTATCTTCATACTGATTTTCGCAAAATCTGTTAAAATCAAAGTCTTTGGCGTCTATTTCACAATGGTCGGTAATCGCCAGATAACGGATACCTTTATTTACAGCAAATTCGCAAAGTGAATTAACGCTGTGATTACCGTCAAACGAATGCTCAGAGTGAGTGTGAAAGTCCGCAAAATTGATGTATTTCAACCAATCACCTCCGTTTGGTTATATATTCTATCACAAAATATTTAATTTTTAAATATTATTATTGTTTTTATTGAAAAAAGTTTATTACTTTGTTATAATTTCTTTAATAATTAGGAGGTGTTCGTTATGAGAGCAGTTATTACAGTAGTAGGCAAAGATATGGTTGGAATTCTTGCTGAAGTTTCAGCCGTATGTGCAGAAAATAATGTTAACATAGTTGAAGTTACACAGTCAATTTTACAAGATATGTTTTGTATGATTATGATGGCGGATATTTCTGCCTGTTCAATAGAATTTTCTAAATTCAGTGATATTCTTGCTGATTACGGAAAAGAAAACGGGCTTTCAATTCATGTTATGAACGAAGATATTTTTAATTCAATGCACAGAATATAGGAGAATAGTGTGAAAAATCACACTATTAGATTTTATTGCCCTCAAAATTTGCAGACGGCATAATTTTGAGATGGCTAAATTTCCATTATACGCCTTGTCTGGCTACAACAAAGCGTATTATAAATTTTAATGAACTATTTGTAGCCAGAAAGGCTATGGAAATTAAAATGATTAATACTTATGATATACTTGAAACAATCAAGATGATTCAAGACGAATGCCTTGACATCAGAACGATTACAATGGGTATTTCACTTCTTGATTGTGCAGATAAGAATATTGATACTGCCTGCAATAATATTTATGAGAAAATTTGCAGAAAAGCAGAAAAACTTGTTTCTACAGGCAACGATATTGAAAAACAATATGGTATTCCGATTATCAATAAACGTGTTTCGGTTACGCCTATTGCAATTATGGCAGGTATCAGCGGCGGTGATCCTGTAAAATATGCCCTTACACTTGAAAAGGCGGCAAAAACTATCGGAGTTAATTTTATCGGCGGATATTCAGCTCTTGTTCAGAAAGGATTTTCAGCAGGAGATCTTGAACTTATTAATTCCATTCCGCAGGCACTTGCAGAAACCAACCACATATGTTCTTCGGTTAATGTAGGTTCAACCAAAGCCGGAATTAATATGGACGCAGTTAAAATTATGGGTCAGAAAGTCAGAGAGGCTGCAATTTTAACTAAAGACAGAGATTGTATAGGACCGGGTAAACTTGTTGTATTTTGCAATGCCCCTGAGGATAATCCGTTTATGGCAGGTGCGTTTCACGGCGTTTCAGAACCCGACTGTGTTATTAACGTTGGTGTTTCGGGACCGGGTGTTGTAAGGTCGGCAGTATCAAAATATCCCGATTACAGTATTAATGAAATTGCGGAACTGATTAAAAAAACAGCATTTAAAGTTACAAGAATGGGTCAGCTTGTTGGTGTTGAGGCTTCAAACAGGCTCGGAGTACCTTTCGGAATAGTTGATTTATCATTAGCGCCTACCCCGGCTGTCGGAGATTCGGTTGCACATATTCTTGAAGAAATAGGTCTTGAAAAATGCGGTGCTGCAGGAACTACTGCCTGCCTTGCAATGCTTAATGATGCAGTTAAAAAAGGCGGCGTAATGGCGTCATCAAGTGTTGGCGGCCTTTCAGGTGCATTTATTCCTGTTTCAGAAGACGCAGGTATGATTGATGCTGCAAGAACAGGTGCATTGACTATTGAAAAACTTGAGGCAATGACAGCGGTTTGTTCTGTAGGACTTGATATGATTGTTATACCGGGTGACACAACAGCTGAAGTTATCAGCGGTATAATTGCCGACGAAGCCGCAATCGGTATGGTGAACGGTAAGACGACTGCAGTAAGAGTTATTCCTGCGATTGATAAAAAAATCGGTGATGAACTTGAATTCGGTGGACTTCTCGGCTCGGGTCCTGTAATGAAGGTTAATACTAACTCGCCTGCTAAGTTCATAAACCGCGGCGGAAAAATTCCTGCTCCGCTGCACAGCCTTAAAAACTAAATCTTATAAAATAAATTTAAGCAGAAGATTTGTTCTTCTGCTTTTCTATGTTGCACAAAAAATAAAGCCTGCCAAACGGCAGGCTTTTGTAATATTATTAGTCGAAAATAATATTTGTATCGTTAAATGTTAACGGTACATATTTTCCGTTCTCGCTTATATAACAAGCAGAAAGTTTAACAGAAACTGCAAAAGTTTTACCTGAGCATGTAAATACATAGCAATCAGCGTTATTTACTTCAACAATTTTGTTTGAATAAGAAATTGTTGAATTGCTTACATCTGATGAATAACCGATTGTTTCCCAGTTGTCATGAATAACCTGTTTTAAGAACAGTTTTGCATCTGCAATGCTGTAATCAGGAGTAGTTGTGATTTCATGCGGGTTTGAATATGGTTCATAGACAGCAGGTTCACCGGACACAGTTGTATCGTCAACAACAGGTTTAATCGGGTAAACATATGTAAACCACATAACAATGAAATAAATTACAAGCCACAGAAGTAAAAGAAGAATGATTAACTTAGCAATCTTGCCTTTTTTGTTTCCGACTGCAATAGCCTCATCTTTAGCAGGAATTTCAATCGGAACGAAAGGAGTGCCTTTTTTAGCACATTTCTTTTCAAGTTTCATATTCTTCTTTTCAATCTTTTTAACCATAGACTCGTAAGCTTTGTCATTGGCTTTGATTGCTTTTAATTCAGCCTTAGACTGAAATTCATCAATAGAAGGGATTGCTGCAGCAGTAAATGCAATTCCCTTTGAGGCAGCCTTCTTTTCACCTTTAGCATTTGCTTTCGTAGTTTGTTTTACAAACTTATCATAATCTTTAGCATGCTGCTTTTCAGCCTTAGCTGCCATTTTTTGTGCTGCTTTTTGTGCATTAGCCGCTTTCTTTGCAGCCTTTGCTTCTTTCTTTTCAATTTTTGTTGCTTTACTCAAGGCAGTACCCTCCTTATAAATCTATAGCATAGTATAACATCAATTAAAATAAATTTCAATAAAAA
>CABUAS010000077.1 GCA_902489595.1 uncultured Oscillospiraceae bacterium
GATAATATTCAGCAGTATGTGCCGAAGTTGAAGAAAGCGACGGAGCAACTTTATTATTGATATAATCTGTAGTTGACTGACAGCCGAGAGTAGGGAAATTTGTCTGATCTTTCAGACGATTTTCAATAATTCCTGCAATAATCGGCATCTGTTCATTGTCGCCCGCCTCTGCCTGAACTATAGATGCAATCGTCATAACCTCGTGCATTGTAAAACCGAGTTCTTTTGCTCTATTTCGATATTCCTCTGTAATTTTCTTTTCAGTTGTTGAAAGGAAAGTTTCAATGGTGCTTGATGCACTCTGACCGATATAAAAATCATAAGTTTCGGGGAAAAGATAACCCTCTAACCTGTAAGGAACTTCTTCTCTTGCCTCAAGACCCGAAACAAGAGAATAAGAATAATCGGTTGATTCTATAACGGCAAGGAGAGCGGCACGGTCGCAAACCTCATTATCGACGAGCTTATTGACTATATCAGCAGTTGTATATCCCTCAGGGAAAGTAAGTCTGATTGTTTCGGTATTTTCAGGTGCGCCTTTCAGTGTAGTGAGCATACCTTCAAGGCCCATTTTTCCGTAAAGATAATACACACCCGCCTCATAAGGACCGGAACAATCATATGACGGCAATAAAGCATCTGCAACAGACACAAACAATTTGCAGAAATTTTTACAGGTAATGAGACCGTTATCCGCAAGAATATCAATAGCATCCGATGACTTCTCAATCTGCTGATTATAACTTACAGTTACCGATGATGTCGTTTTAGTCATTCCGAAAACATCGTTAAGGCACAGAACAGCGTAAACAGACAGAATCATTGAAACTGCAATTACGACGATAAAAAACACATAGGTAGAGGCAACGGTATGATTTGCCGCTCTTTTTTTTGCCTTAGCCGCAGTTTTTTGCTTAATTCGTTCTACTTCTTTGCGGTGACTGATTTTTTTTGCATAATCTTCGTTTGAAAAATAAACATCTTTTTTCTGTGAGTCGGAATCTACAGGATTAATACCCGATTCGTTAAACTTAAATTCATCAGACATATTTTACTCTCCTTTACAGAAAAATATTTCTTTTTCAGTTATAACGGCATTAACATTTTTATCAAACTCATTTATCGGCAAATCTTTACTGATTAAATCATTATAACATAATCCAACAGAAATGCCACCATATTTTTCAAGAAATCTGTCATAATAGCCTTTGCCGTATCCAAGCCTGTAGCCTTTTCTGTCAAAAGACAATGCAGGCACTATACAGATTGAATCCGAAAAATCATCAAGCAGTTTGCAGGAATCGTCTGGTTCAGATATACCAAACATTCCCTTTATAAGACTATCTTCCGAATTAACGATATAATAATTCATTAATCCGTTATTATCAATACATTTCGGCAGCGCAAGAACTTTGCCGTCTTTCAGAGTTTGATTGATAATTTCAGCCGTGTCAACTTCACTGCCGAGTGCACAGTAACACAAAATTATTTTTGCATTTTTATATGTATCTGAGTTTAAAAAAATATTGCAGATTTCTGAACTTTTGCTTTTTTTATCGGAAAGTTCTGCTCTTTTTTTCTTAAATTCTTTTCTTAACTGATTTTTCATCGGCACTGAATTGTTTTTCTTACTTCTTCTGCTTTTTCTTCACCTGCGAGAGCCTTAACAATTTCAAGACCGAAATCAACAGAAACGCCTGCTCCCCTTGCAGTAATAAACTTACCGTCTGTCACTACATATTTGTCAGACAGAACTGCACCGTCAAGATATTTTTGAAATGACGGGAAAGCAGTTGCATCCACACCATTCAAAAGCCCTTTATTGCCGAGAATTGACGGAGCGGCACAGATTGCACAGATATAAATACCGTCTTCAACTGCTCTGTCAATAACATTCTGAACAACATTGTTTTTTTCAAGATTAATAACGCCGTCACCGCCGCCGGGCAATATAACAGCGTCAACATTGCTGTATACAAATTCATCAAGAACAATATCGGCATTGACTTCAATACCGCACGATGAAGTAACGGTTTTGCCTGTAACACCAACTGTTTTAATCTCAATATCAGCACGTCTCAGCATATCAATCGGCGCCATTGCCTCAATTATTTCAAAACCGTCTGCCAAAAATAAGTATACCATAATTATGCTCCTTACCTAAATTATAATGCCTGTGCCGCCGATAGGAAAATCTTGTTCAGAGAAAATCATACCGACAGGATTTTTCAGTTCACAGCCCTCATAAAGATATTCGGTAATATCTTTATTTTCATCAAAAATAATTTTGTTTTCATATTCGGTATCTGAATATAATTTTATCTCAAATCCGAACTTTTTATAATAATCAATCAATGATCCATTTGCAGGTATAAGCCATAAAAAATCACCTGCATAATGCTTTGCTTTTTTAACAAGACTGCCTGCAAATCCTCTGCATCTGTATTCGCTCAGAGTTGCAACTGCATAAATATATTTACCGTTTAAATCGCTGTATTTGCAGTCAACAAGAAAAAGCATTGAAACAAGTTTATCATCTTCAAAAACACCAAGACATTTTTTATTTTTGCAGTTTTGAAGAAAAAACAATATTTCATCTTCACTATCGCCGAAAACGCTGTGCCAGATGTTTATTATCTGCTTTTCGTCACTGCAGAAATCTATTTTATAATTTGTCAAAAACTGCTACCTCTTTTTTCAGCCAGATTGCAGGATGATAAGACTGCTTTGCTTTTCTCAGTCCCTCAAGTCCCAAATCTTCTTCTCTATTAATATACTTGAAACCTTTATCAAGAAGTCTTTTGGCAAATTCCTGATTAATAATAGCATATGCGCCCTGAACATCGGCAGGTGCTTTTTCAAAGTGAGAAACAAAACATTCATCATTCAGTTTTTCACCGTAGGTATAGGCAATCGCCTTGCCGTTTACACGGATAATTCCGCCGTAAATGGCGAGTTTTTCGTAATTTTCAAATCCAGTCAAAACAGATTCAAACTCAAGTGAATAATCGGAATCATTGTCGTCTCTTTCTTCAATCCAGTTAGTATGAAGGCTGATACATTCATCAATATTAT
This sequence comes from uncultured Oscillospiraceae bacterium, assembly GCA_902489595.1. Classification (GTDB taxonomy): domain Bacteria; phylum Bacillota; class Clostridia; order Oscillospirales; family Acutalibacteraceae; genus Eubacterium_R. Next base: position 3,076 of record CABUAS010000077.1, read on the forward strand.
CCTTGCTGATTTCTTCAAAACACCAGTCGGGATTATTCTTTTTGAAGTTAGTTATATGATTTCGCTTTGAATGATACTTTTTGCCGGAAAGATTTGCAAGATTTTCGGCATTGTAAATATAATCATTATTTCCATCGTCATACTTATAAGTAATCTGATTCGGAAATTCTTTTTCGAGCATTTCTTTATAACTTTCCGTAACACCGTAAATATTCGGCATTACGCAGTTTTCATTCGCATCGGCAATTATTTGCAGAACGGCATCTTTGAAATCGCCGATTCCGATAGGCAGGGAATAAGAATAATCGCCCTCTTTTCCCCATCGGCAGATAAAGAAACCTTTATAGTGTGTAATTTTTGTTCTGTAAGCAGTGTGCCACAGATAAATACTGCCGAAAGTATACTCACAATTCATACTGTGTGCTTTGCTCAAACATTCGGATACCCAGAAATAATCATCAATTTCGGGAGTTTTAAATTCTAACATAATTCCTCTTTTACAATGTCAACAATTTTTTTATGAATCTCGTCAATCGGCAGCGGATTTACACCGTCTGAACATGGTATAACATTCCATCCCTGTTTTTTTGCAGTATAGAGAGCCGATTTACGGCATTTTTCAAGAAATGAAACATTAGCTTCATGCACATCTTTTTTATTCTCATTTCCGTCGTAACGTCGTGTCATAAGCCTTTGAGAAATTTCAACTGGCATATCAAGATAAATCACAGCGTCGGGTTTTGGTATGCCGATTTTTTCATATTCAAAGTCTGCGCTCCATTCAAGATATTCATCCCATTTGCTTTCATCAATCTTTTCCATCTGATAAATTGAATTTGATGTTGCATATCTGTCTGCCAGAATGAGGGTGCCGTTTTCATAATCTTTGCCCCAGTTAAGTTTATATGATGCAAACCTGTCTACAGCAAAAAATGCGCCTGCGGCATATGCATTGACATCATCGGCGCTTTTACCGAAATCACCTGCAAGATACATATTTACAAGCGTGCTCGACGGGCTGTCATAATCGGGCAGTTTGATTTTTTTATAATCAATGCCCTCATTTTCAAAATACTTTTGAAGCAGTTCAACCTGTGTTGATTTTCCTGAACCGTCAAGGCCCTCAATAATAATTAATTTTTTCATTTCTTTTTTCGTTGTACTTTCTTTTTATTACCTTTTTCATCAACTATATAAGTATTTTCAAGCTGGCCTACAAGGCTTTCCTTAAAACTGTCTATATAAATTCTTCTTAATTTTGCCTGTTCATCCTTTTCTGATTCAGTCAGTCCGACAGATTTGGATTTACGGGCAAGTTCGTTAATTCTGTCAATCTGTTTTTGTGTAACCATTAATCCAAAAAGTCCTTCAATTTTTTACTTCTGCTCGGATGCCTCAGCTTTCTGAGCGCTTTAGCCTCAATCTGCCTGATTCTTTCTCTTGTAACATTAAATTCTTTGCCGACCTCTTCGAGAGTTTTAGGATTGCCGTCTGCAAGTCCGAAACGAAGTGAAAGAACCTTTTCTTCTCTCGGTGTAAGCGTTTTAAGAACATCTGCAAGCTGCTCTTTAAGAAGGCTCATTGATGCGGCATCAGCCGGTGCAAGTGCATCATCATCGGGAATAAAATCTCCTAAATGAGAATCTTCCTCTTCTCCGATAGGTGTTTCAAGTGAAACAGGTTCCTGTGCTACACGGAGAATTTCACGAACTCTTTCCGTAGGCATATCAAGAAAATCGGCAATTTCTTCGGGAGTAGGCTCTTTTCCGTTTTGATGAAGTAACTGGCTGTTTGCTTTTTTAACTTTATTGATAGTTTCAACCATATGAACAGGAATTCTTATAGTTCTTGCCTGATCTGCAATAGCACGGGTAATGGCTTGTCTTATCCACCATGTAGCATATGTTGAAAATTTAAAGCCTTTTGTATAATCAAACTTATCTACGGCCTTGATAAGACCCATATTGCCCTCCTGAATCAAATCAAGAAACTGCATACCTCTGCCGACATACCTTTTTGCAATACTTACAACAAGTCTTAAATTAGCCTCGGCAAGGCGCTTTTTTGCAACAGGGTCATCATCGGCAATCCTGATAGCGTATTCAATTTCTTCTTCAGGAGTCAAAAGCGGAACTTTACCGATTTCTTTAAGATAAACCTTAACAGGGTCGTCCATTGCAGCATTATCGTTAACGGCAACAGTGTCGGCGGCGTCTGTTTCTTTAGGCAAATCAACTTCAAGAGTAATGCCGTCAAGCGCCTCTGATGAAAAATCGTCAATAATATTGATATTTGCGCCGTCAATCAAATCATTGAGCTTTTCAAGTTCGTCAACATCAAGGTCAAGTTCTACGATAATATTATCAATTTCCTGCGCCGTAAGATGACCTACTGCTTTACCTTTTTCAACAAGCTTTTTAAATGCAGAATTCTTTTTTTCATCTGAAACCTGCTGATTCGGTGTGAGTTTAATTTTGTTATCCATAAATAGTTCTCCTCTTTTTTATGTATTTCCAAAAAATTTTCTGAATTCATCATCACTCATTGATGAAGTTGATTTATTATGCTTTTTCTCAAATTCACTTTTAACAGCTTCAAGGCAATCCGTAAATTCTTTTTTAGGATTTGCGCTTTCATTGCCTGTTGCTGTAATTTTTATAAAACGCCCCGATTCTTCAATCGTAAACGTATCACCGAAATTCATTAAATCGGTATCCATTCCCGATTTGATTTTTTCAAGCGCTGTTTCAATACTCTTCTTTATAAATCCCGACGAAAGATAAGACAAATCAAAATCATCAAGAAATTTAGCACAGTCGGGATATTTTATAAGCAAGTACAAAAGGCGTTCCTCGGCTTTGACCTTTTTAACAGTTGAGTCATTTTCAAAACTGAGTTTTGCATTATTTCTTATATCATCGCTGATTATTTTTTTCATTTCCTGCCTGCGGCTTTTATATGAACTGCGTTTAACATAATCATCATACTGCGCCTGCAGACTTCTCTTTTCAATGCCGAGCTCATCGGATATGCGTGACAAATAAAGGTCACGTTCAACAGGGCTTGTCCCACTCAGAATTTTAATAACTTCGCCTGCAAAATCTGCCTTTCCCTGCGTTGTATTAAGATTATATTTATCACGAAGTTTAAGAATTTTAAACTCCGTTTCATTTGTAGCACCGTCAAGCATTGCACCGAATTTTTCTGCACCTACTGTTTTAATAATTTCGTCAGGGTCTTTGCCGTACTGAAGAACAGGCACACGCACTTTAATATCGGCATCCTTAAAAAGATACATCGCTTTCTGAACTGCTTTTTGCCCTGCCTCATCGGCATCATACGCTAAAATTACTTCTTTTGCATATCTGCAAATCTGACGAACCTGCTCGCTTGTAAGCGCCGTGCCGCACCCTGCAACAGAATTGGTAAATCCTGCCTGATGCATTGAAATAACATCCATATACCCCTCACAAAGTATCAGCGTATCTTTGCCGCTGTCTTTTGCAACATTAAGGGCAAACAGTTCGTTTGTCTTTTTATAGGCAAGCGTATCACTCGTATTAATATATTTCGGCTTGCTGTCATCAAGCACACGACCGCCGAAGGCGATTACATTGCCCCTTACATCAATAATCGGAGTCATTACGCGATTTCTGAAATAATCATAATAGCCCTTATTGCCTTTTCTTACAAGACCGGCATCAAGCATTTCCGTCAGTGAAAAGCCTTTTGATTTCAGATGCTTAATCAGCATGTCCCATGCATCAGGTGCCATACCAAGGCCGAATTTAGTAATTGTTTTACGTGTAAGCCCCCTGCCTAAAAAATAATTAATCCCTACCCTGCCGTCTTCACTCATAAGATAAGAATGATAAAAACGAGCAGTTTCACGGTTTGCTTCAAGTATTCTTCTGCGCCGCTTACCGATTGAATCATCAAATCCATCCTGCGGCATCTGCATACCCGCCCTTTCGGCAAGAAGCTTAACCGCATCAATATAATCAAGATTTTCAATTTTTCTTATAAAGCCGACCGCGTCACCGCCTGCGCCGCATCCGAAGCAGTAAAATGACTGAGTATCGGGATACACCGTAAATGACGGAGTTTTTTCATTGTGAAAAGGACAAAGACCCACAAGCGTTGAGCCTCGCCGTTTAAGCGAAACATAACCTGAAATAATATCTTCAACATCCGTTTTATATTTAAGTTCCTGCAAAAAAGAATCATTTAATGCCACAATACTCACCTGCCCCAAATTTACTATGTCTTTTTTAACTAAATTTGCTAATTTTATTAAAAATAACTGCAAAATCCATTAAGTTATACGCAATATAGGCTATAAACCCTTTATTTTATTATACTTGACTTAATCTGAATAAAATATTATTATTCAATTAGAGGTATTTTTTATGATATATATAATAATTGCTGCAATAATTTTGTTAATTGCACTTTTTTGCTTTTATGAAAACAATAAAATTGACATTACAAAATATGAAATTAACTGCGAATCGGCAAAATCGGAAATAAAAATTGTTCATCTTTCTGATTTACATTCAAAACCGTTTAATGCAGTTATAAAAAAAACAGAAGAGCAAAAGCCCGACATAATTGTTATTACCGGTGATTTTATCAATGACCATTGTAAGAACAAAGAAAAAATGCTCGAATTCGGAAAAAACCTTGTAAAAATATGCCCCGTCTTTTACATTACGGGCAATCATGAAAGACGGCTTGACTGCTTTGATGATTTAACGAATGAATTGAAAAGCATTGGTTTTAAAGTGCTTTTAAACGAAATTTCCTCGGAAATAATTAAGGGGACAACTGTAAATATTTTAGGCCTTGATGAAAACCAGGCAGATTTCAAAGACTATAAGGCAAGAAGAAACGGAACTTTTATTTATAAGGATATGAGCAAATATTTTAATGAACTTTCAGAAAAAGACGGGATTAAAATAGTATTGAGCCACTTTCCAGAAAATTTTGAAAGTGTAAAAGAAAACAATTACTCGCAGTATGATTTTGACATTCAGTTTTCAGGTCATGCGCACGGAGGTCAGTTTATACTGCCGTTAATAGGGCCTGTATTTTCACCCGGTCAGGGATTATTTCCGAAATATGCACGGGGTTCATTCGGCGACAGACCAAAACTTATTATAAGCAGAGGGCTCGGAAATGCTGAATTTCCGCTAAGACTGTTCAACCACCCTGAAATTAATGTAGTAACGATAAGATAAATTAACCGCAGGATTTTAAAGTGAACCCCAAAGTTTAGACAAATAAATAATTAACTTGCGAGAGAATGAGT
>CABUAS010000078.1 GCA_902489595.1 uncultured Oscillospiraceae bacterium
AGGGCACCCCGCCCTACGAAAAAGCACAATAGAGATTAATGATACAAAGAAAAAAGGAGGACTTTTTATGCTGAAAAAACTTGCAAAATATATGAAAGGATTATGGCTTCTTGCAGCAGTAAGTGCGGCAGGTATGATTATAGAGGCAATGTGCGAGCTTGCAATGCCGTCGCTTGCCAAAAATATTTATACTATGGTAAATGAAAGCACTTCCGTCGAAGATACAAGAACTGCCGTAATAAAGCTCGGCGTGTTTATGCTGGCTCTTGCAGTTGTAGGTCTGTGCGGAGGACTTGCAACAATGAAAGCGTCTGCCGTTGTAAGCCAGCGCTTTGCCTTCAGACTTCGTAATGATATGTACAGAAAAATCAGTGCTTTTTCATTTAAAAATATAGATGAATTCTCAACCGCATCGCTTACGACAAGGCTTACAAATGATGTTACGGCGCTGCAGAACACTGTTATGATGGGGCTTCGTATTCTTGTAAGAGGCCCTGCGCTTATGATAGTTGCGGCTGTTTTCGCTTTCAGAATCAATCCTAAAATGAGTGCGTTTCTGATTTTTTTACTTCCGGTTGTTGCGGTAATAGTTGTACTTGTTATGAAGTTCGGCTTCCCTATGTTTCAGAAAATGCAGAAAAAGATTGATAATGTAAACCGTGTTGTGCAGGAAAATCTTATCGGCATCCGTGTTGTTAAGGCTTATGTGCGTGAAGAGCACGAAAAGGAAAAATTCAAAAAAGCGTCAGATGACCTTGCAGGAATGGGTGCAAAGGCATCGGGTCTGATTGTAACGCTTATGCCTGTTTTGCTGCTGATGTTCAATGCAATTATTGTTATGATTTATTATAAAGGCTCGCTTGATGCTTATCACGGTACAATGGCAGTTGAGGAAATTTCTGTTTTCGCTTCTTACATTATGCAGGTTGTTATGAACCTTATGATGATTTCAATGATGCTGATCATGGTTGCAAGGAGTAAGGCGTGCGGCGACCGTGTTGTTGAGGTGCTTGACACGGAAATTGATATTAAAAATCCCGAAAAGCCTTATCTACCCGAGAAAAATGACGTTAAGGGCGAGGTTGAATTCAGAAATGTTGATTTCAAATATTCCACTCAGACAAGCGGCGACAATATTCTCGACAATATCAGCTTTACTGCTAAAGCAGGTGAAATCATCGGCATAGTCGGCGGCACGGGCTGCGGAAAATCAAGCCTTGTCAATCTGATTCCGAGGCTTTACGATGTTACAAACGGCAGTGTACTGATTGACGGCGTTGATGTGCGTGATTACGATTTAACAGCACTGCGTGATATGATAGGCGTCGTGCTTCAGAAAAATGTTTTGTTTACAGGCACGATTAAGGATAATATCCGCTGGGGTAATCAGAATGCCACAGATGAAGAAATTATTGCGGCGTGCAAGGCTGCGCAGGCGCACGATTTCATTATGCGCCAGCCAAACGGTTATGATACAGAGCTTGTTCAGGGCGGTCTTAACCTTTCGGGCGGTCAGAAGCAGAGGCTTTGTATTGCCCGTGCAATGATTAAAAAGCCGAAAATTCTTATTCTTGATGACTCCACAAGCGCAGTTGATACGGCAACAGAGGCAAAAATCAGAAACAGCTTTTATACCGAGCTTTCGGACACAACCGTGTTTATTATTGCTCAGCGTATCAGTTCAGTTAAAGATGCTGATAAAATTCTTGTTGTTGACGACGGCGAAATCAAGGGCATCGGCACGCACGATGAACTGATTGAAACAAACGATATTTACAAAGAAATTTACGAAACACAGCAGAAGGGGGTGCTTGAATAATGCCGCCTATGAGAGATATGGGTAAAGATACTTTTAAAAAGCCCAAAAATGTTAAAAAAACCTTCAGCAAAGTGCTGTCTTATATGGGCAAAAGTAAAAATCTGCTTTTTGTTGTATTTTTAACGCTTGTGCTGAGCACAGTATGTAACATCGGTGCATCTTATTGCCTGAAGCCGATACTCAATGACGTTGAGACCACACTGCGGGCGGGCACGTTTTTAGATGAGGGTATGAAACTGCTTACCAAAAACCTTGTGCTTGTTGCAAGCCTTTATGCAGGAGCATCGCTTTTCACCTTTATTCAAAGCAAAATCATGGTTAAAATTTCGTATAAGACTACAAATCTTATCAGAAAAGACCTGTTTAACCATATGCAGACTTTGCCGCTTAGATATTTTGATTCAAACACGCACGGCGAGATTATGAGCCGTTTTACAAACGATGTTGATAATATTCAGATGATGCTTGAGCAGAGTATGGTGCAGCTTGTATCATCGGCATTTACTTTTGTCGGTCTGATTATTGTTATGATTGTGCTCAGCCCGTCGCTGTTCGGCATTGCATGCATTTTCCTTATTATTATGCTTTTGGCAGTTACCAATATCGGCAAAAAGTCAAGAAAATATTTCCGTGAGCAGCAGAAAAACCTCGGCGTTATGAACGGCAATATTGAGGAATCCGTTGAGGGTATGAAGGTTGTTAAGGTGTTTAACCACGAGAATATTGCTATCGGTGAGTTTGAGGAGTGCAACGAAAAATTCCGTCATTCTGCCACAAATGCAAACTTTTTTGCAGGCATTATGGGACCATGCTCAACAGGTATCAATAATGCAAGCTATGCGTCTATTGCGCTTGTCGGCGGTATTCTTGCACTGACGGGCAGTATTGATATAGGCACGTATTTCACGTTTCTCGGCTATTCAAAGCAGTTTACACAGCCGATTAACCAGATTGCCAATCAGATGAATACGATTTTCTCGGCGCTTGCAGGTGCAGAGCGTGTGTTTGAGGTTATGGAAACCGAAAGCGAGGTTGACGAGGGCACTGTTACACTTGAAACCGAGTTTGACGAAAACGGCGAAAGAAAATGGTTCTGGAATGACGGCGGCACAAGAATCCCTGTTCTCGGCAACATTGTTTTTGAAGATGTTGATTTTGCTTATGTGCCTGAAAAAACCGTTCTTCATGATATAAGTCTGTATGCAAAGCCGGGTCAGAAGATTGCTTTTGTAGGCTCAACGGGCGCAGGCAAAACTACGATTACAAATCTTATCAACCGTTTTTATGATATTAAAGACGGAAAAATCACCTATGACGGTATAGATATTATGCGCATTAAAAAAGACGATTTAAGGCGTTCGCTTTCTATCGTTCTTCAGGATACGCATCTGTTTACGGGCACTGTTATGGATAATATCCGTTACGGCAGGCTTGATGCAACAGATGAGGAATGTATTGAGGCGGCAAAGCTTGCTTCGGCGCATTCGTTTATACGCAGACTGCCCGAGGGCTATGATACTGTTATTTCGGGTGACGGTGATAACCTGTCACAGGGTCAGCGCCAGCTGCTTGCGATTGCAAGAGCGGCGGTTGTTCATCCTGCCGTGCTGATTCTTGATGAGGCAACCTCGTCGGTTGATACAAGAACGGAACTTCATATTGAGCACGGTATGGATAGGCTTATGCAGGGCAGAACGGTGTTTGTTATCGCTCACAGACTGTCAACCGTGCGCAATTCAAATGCAATTATGGTGCTTGAGCACGGCAAGGTTATTGAGCGCGGCGATCACTTTGATTTGCTCGAACTTCACGGCAGATATTACGAACTCTGCACAGGCAAAGCCAAGTTGGCATAAAATTTACAATTAATTAAAACAGGAACTGTATTTTTGGTCAATTTCAACAAAAAAACATAATTATTAAAAAATTTCAAATTATCTCTTTACAAAAGGATTTTATAGTGCTATAATGTGATTAATTTAAAGTAAGTTATTATCTTTATATATCAAAAATGAGGTGTCTTTATGAAAAAGTTAATTTCTGTTCTTATTTCAATTATCGCAGTTTTTGCTGTAAACACTGCCTTTGCAGTACCTGCAATGGCTGCCATTAATGTTTACAGTCCTGTCGGTGAAGTAATTGTTCACGAGGCTAATGACCCTACGGTAAATAAAAAGGCATCTGCAAATGTTTCAGGTAAGCAGGTAGCAAACGGTTCAAACCAGATTACTTATGTTTACACCGGCAACGGCAATTTCCAGGGCTGGGAATTAGTTGATAAAAACGGCAAGTCATATCCGCTTTCAGATAATGACCCTGCTTACAAAATCGTAAGCAACAGCGGTAAAACACTTACAATCGAAATTCTTGATTGGTCATACTTTGAATCACCTGACGGTTATACTGTAAACGCTATCGTTAAAGACGAAACAGCACCGGGCAAGAAAGATGATTCTTCAAAGTCACCAAGCACAGGTGCAGCAACAATTACTTTGGCATCAGTGGCTGCTGCAGGTGCAGGCGCAGCAATCCTTGCTCTTAAGAAAAAGGATGCTGAATAATTTATAGCAAACTTATAATTAACAAAACAAAAACCTGTGGTCATTTTATGGCAACAGGTTTTTTAATTCGGTGATATAATGAACGAAGAAAAAAACAACCGTAAAAAAAATACGGTGCGCACAATAATTCTTATTATTGCAATTCTTGTTTTGCTGTGCAGTTCTGCTTATATTTGTTATTACATTTATAATAATTATATGGCTGAAAAGGAATATGAGAAAATTACTTCATCAACAACCGCGGCAACTACCGCTGCCGAAAAGCTTGCTGAAAATCCGATTGATTTTGAGCCTTTAACTGCACAGAATGATGAAATATATGCGTGGATTAAGGTTGAAGACACTGATGTTGATTACCCGATTGTTCAAAGCAAAACAGACGATGAATTTTATTTAAGGCACAGCGCACTTGATAAAAGCCGGCTTGACAGCGGTGCAATTTACACCGAGGGTGCAAACAGCCTTGATTTTTCCGATCCGATTACTGTTATTTACGGTCATAATGGCTACAGAGAAACGATGTTTACAACACTTCATAAGTTTGAAAAGCAGGATTTTTTTGACAGTCACCCGTATTTTTACATTTATCAGCCACAGAGGAAACTGACTTATCAGGTGATTTCGGCGTTCAAATATGATGACCGCCATATTATGAATTCGTTCAATTTTTATGCAGGTACTGACCTTGCAGATTTTCAGCAGATGATTCTTGATCCGAGTTCGCCTGTGAGAAATGTAAGGCAGAATTTAGATACAACTGTAGATGAAAAGAGTAAAATTGTTATTCTTTCCACCTGTATAACAGGGCAGAAAAGTAACAGATATTTAATTTGCGGAGTGTTAGTAAAAGATGAAAAAACAAATTGACCCAAACCTTAACGGTTTTGACGGTGAAGATTTTCTTTCACCGCCTGTAAATGAATCTGTTTCAGATTTTATAATTTCCGGTGAAACGGCACAGGAACGCAGGCAAGAACCTGATTTTAAAGTGGCTGAAAAGAATGAAGATAATCAGGAAAAAGATTTTCACGCCTCTGAAAATCACCGTGCAAAAGCAGAAATAGGAACGCTAAACCATGAATATGCGTCAATGAGAGCGCAAAACGGCAGTTCGGGTTCACACTCACACTCTCATTCGGGCAGTCATCATCATTCGTCATCGCATCACAGCAGCAGTTCAAAGAAAAAGAAAAAAAGCAGAATACCTCTGCCGATAAGAATTGCTATTGTAATTCTTGTAATTCTTCTGCTGTTTGTGTTTACGGCGGGCGGCGTGCTGATTTATATGAGAAATAAGGGCAAAAACGATTTGATAGTTGAAAAGCCGGACGCGCCTTATGAAGAAACGATTGAGTATAACGGCAGCACATATGTTTATGATAAAAATAAGGTTGCTTTTGCCTTTATCGGTGTTGACAGGCAGGAAATCGGCGAGCAGAGCGATGCTTACGGCACATCGGGTCAGGCAGATACCGATATGATTGCTGTTGTTGATACAAGCACGGGCAATGTAAGTATAATCACTATTCCCCGTGATACGATAGTTGATATTGATTTGTATTCAAAATCGGGAATTTTCCTCAGAACGGAGCCGAAACAGCTTTGCCTTGCCTATGCTTACGGTGATGGTATGGAGCAGTCCTGCACTAATGTTACATCGGCAGTCAGCAGGATACTTATGAATGTGCCGATTGAAAAATATTTTGCACTTGACCTCGACGGTATTGCACCGCTGAATGATGCAATAGGCGGCGTAACGCTTGAATCACTTCACGATTTCCCTGAAAAGAATATCAAAAAGGGCGAAACAATCACAATCCGCGGAGATTTTGCAGAAATGTATGTAAGGAGCCGTGATCTTGATTATATTGAGGCGTCGCTTAACAGAACTCAGCGTCAGAATCAGTATGTCAGAGCGTATGCAGACAAACTCAGAACGGCTGTTACGAATGATTTTTCAGTTGTTACAAATCTTTATAATACGGCAAGAGATTACAGTCAGACAAATATTACGCTTAATGATGTAACATATATCGCATCGCTTATTCTTTCAAAGGGCGTCGGCGATTTTACAAGTTATACAATCGACGGTGAGATGAAAGCCTCACAGGAAACTGTAAGAGAAGACGGCGTTTACGCAGAATTTTATGCTGATGAAGACTCAGTTCTTGACATCGTTGTAAATTGTTTCTATACAAAAGTTTCATAATAACATAAAGACCCCTGACAGGATTTTCTGTCGGGGGATTTTTTGTTGCAGCGATGATATAAATTTTGGCGATTAATGCTGCTGTGATTCACACCAAAATAAAAAGCCGAGTGAATACACACTCGGCTTACTTGAATCTTTATTCTGATTAAATCAGATTACGCTCTTGTGATACCCTTTGATGCAAGATATTCATCGCTTGCAGGGAAATTGTTTGTATAAACGATGTCAAGTGATGCACTCTTGTCTTTAAGAACTGCAACATTTGCATGTTTAACATCAATATGTACCTTCATTGTGAAATCACCTGAAACGATTTCTTTTGTGGCTGTGTCGATAACAACTTTACCGGAACCGCCCTGATAGTTAACTACAAAGTTATCCTGAATTGTACCGGAACTGAATGAAAGCACTGTAATTGATTCAACTACTGATGAAATATCACCGAGGGTGTTGAAGAATTTACCCTGAGCATCTTCACCAGGAACTGAAAGAAGAACTGCTTTAGGCTGAATTGTTAATGTGATTGTGCCGTCGCCGTTGTCTGCAACATTTGCGGCAAGAACATCTTCGGGAGCAAGTGCCAGTGTAGCGGCATTGAATTTGCCCTCGTTCTTTGTATCTTCAGTAGCGATACGGCCGCTTGACGGCGGAAGACCGTTTACACCGCCTGTGAACAGACCGCCTACGATACCGGGAACAAGACCGTCAATCATAGAGTTTGAACTGCCTTCAATAAGAAGGTTTTCAATGTTGAGCGCCTCGTCACCGAGAAGTTTGTAGTAAGTAACAGGTGCACCGTCCTGTGTATAAGATGCGGTTAAAGTTTTGGTGTAGTCATAAGCCTCTTTGTAGTAATTAACTACGTCGTCCTGGCTTGCGAATTCAACACCGCCGTATGTGCCTGCCTTGAATTCGTCAATAACGGCAACGTCTTCTGCCTGACCGTTAGTCTCTTCGGCAACGGGTGGCTTGTCGCCAAGGTTGAAAGCAACTGCTGCAACAAGGAAAACGATTGCAATTACAAGCACAACTGATAAGAATTTGTTAAAAGAATCAAGTTTTGTTTTAGATTTATAATTCATAGGTAACTCCCCCTTGTACCCTATAATAACCTATTCCGAAAAAATTTTCAACACATTTTAAATAATTTCTATATAAAAATTTAATAAATCATTAAAAATGTAATAATTTCGGAGGAAAACGGGGGGTTATATATCGTATTGAGTCAATCGTACGGCGGGCAGATGATATCTGCCTCTACGGGTAACATATTTATTTTTTTTAACGGGCAGGCACAGAGACCTGCCCCTACAAATAGCGTTTTTAATAAAGGCGGAATGTTTCCATTCCGCCCCCCAGACTGTCGATAAAGTGGTCAGAACCACGCCAAATTATAAATATGTTATGTTAATTACATTACTGTAGGGGTCGGCGGTCTCACC
>CABUAS010000079.1 GCA_902489595.1 uncultured Oscillospiraceae bacterium
AAATATTATGTCAATATAAAATTTATTAAAATGATTGGCATATTTCTATTGACAAATTAATTTCGATGTCACATAATATTAGAAAATTTTTTATTTTAAGAGGACAGGAATTTGAAAAATAAAAATTTTGTAATGCCGAAATGGGGACCTTATTCAAAAAAATATATGGGCATTTCACGAATTATCGAAAGTCTTGCAGATTCGGGCGCAAGATTTGATTTTATTCCCCACCCTACATTGTGGAACAGCGCCGTGGCAGTGCCTAATGTTACTGTGCCGTCGTCTTATCATCTGTGGCAGTGCAGTGCCGATTATTCATATTTTTCATACAGATATGAGCTTATGTGGAAAGATATGGTTTATGCCGATGTTTCGTTTTCAAAAATGAATGACGAGGCGTATCTGCTCAGGTGCGAATTTGTGAATAATACCGAACTTTCGCAGAACTGCCTTTTGAATCTGTATGCCTCACTTGAATTTCCCGAAACAGAGTACTGCACGGTAAAAACGCCTGAAAAATGCGTGCTTAAAACGGCGAATGATTATGATGAATATAATTACGCAGTTTCACGCCCGTGGGATACCGAAAATCCCGACGGTATGTTTAAAGGAATGTTTCGTGATAAGTTGTTTTATCTCGGCAAAGGTCTTGGTGACAGATGTGATAATGCCCACGTGCATTACCTTGGCTTAAAGCCGTTCGGCTGTGAAAAGGGCGACACGGTTTCATATACCTTTGATAACTGCGCCGATTTTGAAAATCCTGTTATCGCCGTGAGATACAGAACTGTTACTGACGGTGATGCCGTATTTATGCTCAACGGCGAAAAGATTGTTTTTGAAAACAGCATTGATTTAAGTATTGCATATCTGCCTTTTTCTGAAAAAATTTTGCTTGAAAGTCTCGGAACTGCGGGAATAGAACTTGATTTTTTTGCTGTTTTGGAGGATAATGAAAAAGAAGATATAAAGATCAACTATGTTAAAAGGGCGTTTGTGCCTGAAATCAGTTCTGAAAATATCGGCAGTGGCAGAAAAACTCTGCTAAAATACAGTGATATTGAAAAACCGTTCTGTATTTTGACGCACAATGAGAATACGAGAGAAAGAACGCTTGAATCAGGCTCGCTTGAAGATGCGCTCATCAACCGTCTTTCGAACGGCGATGTTACTTATGACGATTTAAAAGAAACATTTTCAGCGTCGTTCAGCCGTAAAACAAGTGATGAGGGCTTTTTCCATAATACGCTTATCAAATCAATTTTCATAAAGCCAAACAGCAGGCACGTTGAATATGCTGTTATATCTCTCGGTGATTTTGACCCTCTGCCGAATGAGCAGTATGAGCACATTTACAATGAAAAAAAGGCTCTGTGGCAGAATTCGGCATTTAACAGTGCAGGTGAAAAATATCAGTTGTCTGTTGATATTCTGCGCTCAACGCTTTTAACAAATACCGTGTATCCTGTTTATAATCACGGCACAAATGTTGTGCACCATACCCCCGGCAAAAGGTGGGACAGTTTTTATACGTGGGACAGCGGTTTTATCGGTCTCGGTCTGCTTGAAGAAAGCACTGATTTGTGCCGCTATGTGCTTGAAACTTATCTTTGTGACGAGGATAATAAGGATTTTGCCTTTCTTCTTCACGGCTCACTTGTGCCGACGCAGTTTCCTGAATATTTTGAACTTCTCAAAAGGTGCAATGACAAGTCGGATTTGAATTGTATTTATGACAAAATGAAACGCTATTATGAGTTTCTGAGGGGCAGAGAGTGCAGTTCAACTTTTGCAAAATTCGGTAATAATCTGCTTACGGCGTATGATTACTGGTATTCGCACTGCGGTATGGATGATTACCCTGCCCAGATGGAGATGATTGCACGCAGAAATGAGCAGTACACCTGCCCGTGCCTTACAACAGCGCAGGTAATTCTTGCCGGCAGAATAATGAAAATGACTGCGGTTTACCTCGGCAAAAATGATGATGTGAAAATTTATGATGACGATATTAAGAAGTCGGTAAATGCGCTTAATAATCTTGCGTGGGACGATGAGTCAGGCTATTTCAGCTACACCGAATATGATGAAAACGGCAGACTGAAAGGCTTTATGAGAACCGAAAACGGCGAGAATTTCAATAAGGGTATGGACGGTGTTTATCCTGTTGTGGCAGGCGCAGTTTCGGGTGAGCGTAAAGAAAGAGTATTTTCTCATATTAAAAATCCGAATGAAATGTGGTCAGAATCGGGCATTTCGGCAGTAGATATGTCTGCCTCATATTATCATAGCGACGGTTATTGGAATGGCAATGTGTGGATGAGCCATCAGTGGTTTATCTGGAAAGCAATGCTTGATAACGGCGACGTTGATTTCGCCTTTGAAATTGCTGACAGGGCGCTTGAAATGTGGAAAAATGAAACTGATTTTTCTTATAATACATATGAGTGTTTCGGTATTGATACACAGCGAGGCGGTTGGTTTCATAATTTCGGCGGTCTTTCTGCACCTATTCTTATCTGGGCGAATGCTTATTATAAGCCGAAAACGGTTACAACCGGCTTTGATGTGTGGACAGATTATCAGAATGTAACGGAAAACGGCGCTGAAATTTCATTTAAATATTTCGGTGAAAATGATAAATACAGTATGGTTGTAACGCTTGATGACGGTTTTGAATACAGAGCATTTCTTGATGACAGCGAAATCCAGTTTTCCGAGCGTGTCGGCGGTGCAATGGAATTTACATTTGACGGCAGTGTGAAATCAGGCGTTTTGAAAGTAATGCCGGTTTAATTCGGGTCGATGATGGCATCGACCCCTACAATGATAAAAAATGCCTTGTAGGGGAGGGCCTCTGCGCCCTCCCGTTAAATAAAAACTTTATATGAAAAAGGGTGAAAATATGGCAAACAGATTAAGCGGAAGCAATAATGAACCTCTTAAAATTCAGTTTATAACCGATACCCATTATTACTCACGCAAAACGGGCACATCGGGCAGTGCCTATGAAAAAGAAGAGGCTAAATCACAGATGGTGATTAAGGACAGCGACCTTGTTCTGAAAAAAGCCTTTGATATGCTTTGTGAGGATACTTCAACCGATATTGTTGTGCTTTCAGGCGATACAACAAGAAACGGTGAAATAGATTCGCATACTGAATTTATTGAAATGCTGCGTGATTTAAAAAAACGCGGAAAGCGTGTTTATGTTATAACCGCAACTCACGATTTTCAGGACGGCGGTACAACAGCAGGTTTTGACGGCGATAACAGAACCGTTGTTCCTGCCGTGGCAGACAGGCATGATTTGTGGGATATGTATTATGAATTCGGTCCGAATGAGGCTATTGCAGCTTTTCCGCAGTCACTTTGCTATGTTGTTCAGCTTGCGCCCGGTTACAGGCTTTTTGCTCTTAATGATGATACTAATGATAAGGAAGAGGGCAGAGGCTCGGGCTACAGTGATGAATGTAAGCAGTGGATTCTGGAGCAGCTGAAAGATGCTCACGATAATGACCAGTATGTTATTGCGATGACTCACCACCCGATGATTTCACCGTCACCGTTTTACTCTATCATAGGTAAAAACGATATGCAGCGTGACCATGAGGAAACGAGAGAGATTTTTGCCGATAACGGGCTTCATTGTATGCTTACGGGTCATACCCACGTACATAATATAGGCTATATCACAACAAAAAAGGGTAACAGATTTTATGATATTTCAAGCGGCGCTGTAATCGGCTGCCCACCTGTTATGAGAAATGTAACCTTTGACCCGAAAAATGCGAAAATTGATGTTGATACAATAAAGATTACCGATGTTCCCGGCATTGATACAAACGGCAAACCGTTTGATGAATATATGAAAGACTTTTTCTTCGGTATGATTGCAAAGGTTATCTGGGCTATGGGCAACGATATTGATGTGCTTGCAGAAATGACGCCCGCTTTTTCCATTCCCGGTGAAAAGGTCAAAAAGCTCGGTTGGCTCATCAAGCCTGTCGGAAAATTTCTTAATAAGCTTACTTTTAAAAAGGTCTGGCGCCTGTGCAAAAAGGAATGCGGTCTGAAAAAGGCTGATATCGCCGATATTGCCGATAACAAAGTTACCGATTTTATTCTTAAACTTGTTCAGAATCTTTACTGCGGCGATTCGCCTTATACACCCGATACAAGAGAGTATAAGCTCACCTGCGGACTGCTGAACATTATTGATTCTTTTCTTGATACAATTCATCTTTCAATCGGAAAATTCCTTAAGGGTGCAACAAGCGTTCGTTCGCTTGTAGAACCGCTCCTTTGGAAAAACAGCGAATTTAAAGATGATTCGGCAGCACTTCCGCTTTATCCTGTTTATGATGATGAAAATCCTGCACCGAAAATGCAGGAAGAAAAGACATTTACCGATACCGTAAGGAAAAGCAAAAAAGGTCCGCTTGTTTTGCTTATCTTAGTTCTTGCGGTTATCCTGTTGTTTGCAATTTTACTCGGTATCATTGCACTGATTGTATGGGCGATTATTGCGATTATAGGCTTGTTATAACGATTTTTTAAAACTGTAAAAATTTTTCTTGCATACGCATACAACATTTGCTATAATAGGTACGAAATACTTTTCTATTAAAATTTAAAGGAGAAAAAATTTATGGCAGAAAAGAAAAAATTCAGCCTCGGCGGCATTGATAATGCAGCAGAGGAAAAAGGCTCATTCATTAAAACTGTATGGCAGCTTGTAAAATTCCTTGTTGTTTCAGGTCTTGTAACAATTATTCAGTTGGCACTTGCAGCATTGCTTCCTTTGGTGTGCGACCAGATACATACATTGCTTCCTGAATTCCTCAGAGGTATTTTTACACCTACAATGTTCACAACAGGTTCAGAAGAAGCAGCAAAGTATGTTATCGACGGTGTTGTAACCTGGGGTTATGTGCTTCCTTTCCTTCTTTCAAACCTCATTGCTAATATTTATGGCTTTTACCAGAATAAGAAGACTACATTTAAATCAGATGCTCCGTGGTATTCATTTGCAGCATACATAATTCTTCTTTTAGCTCTTATTCTCTTCTCAACATGGATGCAGGGCGCAATCGTAGGTGCTCTTCTTAAGATTGAAGCTTCCAACTGGTTCCTTAACATTATTACAAACGAATCTGTAGCTCGTTTGCTCGCTTCTATGGCAGCAGGCTTCGTTCAGATGGTAGTTCTCTTCCCGATGGAAAAATTCGTTCTTCTCAAAGAAAAGAAAGGCGAAGAGAAAGCAGAAGAAGCAAAATAATTAATGCTTTAAAATTTTTCAATGGATGTCCGTTCGGGCATCCATTGTTTTTTTAAGTATTAAATGAAATTTAACATTGACATAATATTTTAATCGTCATATAATCTAATTATTGATAATCAGGAGGAAAAGATTATCAATAATTTCAAAAAATATTCAGCCGTTTTTTTTAACTGTTTTGCTTGCGATTACGGCACCCGTCTTGTTATGATGCCCGAGGGAAACGCCCGCCTTGATATAAGAGGCGAAGAAAAGAAAAACGCAAAAGTTGAGGATTTACTCGAAATATTTGACGAAGTCAGCATAGAAAAAGGCAACTGATTTTTTGATTGTGTCTTTTTCCGATATGTGTTGTTGGTGAAATAACGGGAGGGTCTCCGTGCCCTCCCGTAAAATTAATTTAACGGAATTCTTTACTTTATCGGGCGGTATCATCCGCCCGCTTTTCATTGTTGCACAAAAATTTGTGCTGTTTCTTATGTATAATGTGCATAGATTTTGTTGCGGATATATACTATAATTAAATATTATGTGATTTATTATAGGGGGTAAAAATATGATTAAAATCACACCTGAAACCACACTGCGTGAGGCTATGGCAAACCCGATGGCGAAAGACGTTATCGAAAAACTGATGATGGCGCTCCGTCTGCCTACCGATACTGCCGAAAAAAGCAGCCTTATCGGCAGTGCAAAGTTTAAAACACTTACAACATTGTCGTTCGGTTTGCTTGACGCCAAAACGGTGCAGACCGTTTGCGATATGCTCAATCTTGAAAAAGGCGAACTGATTACCGATGAGGGCACGCTTGAAAAGAAATGGTGGAAAGAGGCTGTTATTTATCAGATTTATCCGCGTTCTTTTTATGACAGCAACGGCGACGGTATCGGCGACCTTAACGGCATTACCGAAAAACTCGATTATCTTAAAGAACTCGGCGTAACGGCAATCTGGTGCTCTCCGTTTTATGATTCACCGAATGATGACAACGGTTACGATATTCGTGATTACCGCAAAATTATGCAGGAATTCGGCACTATGGAGGATTTTGACAGGCTTCTTGATGAAATCCACAAGCGTGATATGAAGCTGATTGTTGACCTTGTTGTAAATCATACAAGCGATGAGCACAAATGGTTTCAGGAGGCGCTGAAGTCTAAGGATAATCCTTATCACGATTATTACATATGGCAGGACGCAACTGACGGCGGCAAAACACCGCCCAATAACTGGCTTTCGCTTTTCAAAGGTCCTGCATGGAATTATTATGAGCATCTTGATCAGTGGGCAATGCACCTTTTCAGCAAAAAGCAGATGGATCTGAACTGGGAAAATGAAAAGGTTCGTCAGGGCGTTTATGAAATGATGATCTGGTGGCTCGATAAGGGCGTAGATGGTTTCCGTATGGACGTTATCAACTTTATCAGCAAAACGCAGGGCTTCCCCGAGGCTAATGCATTTCTCGGTATGCTTACGGGCTATAAGGGCGCAGAGTATTATTTCTACGGTCCGAGACTGCACGAATTTTTGCACGAAATGCGTGTTAAAACGTTCGGAAATTATGATGTTTATACGGTAGGCGAATGCGGCGGCGCAGGCATTGAGATGGATAAAATGCTCACTGCCGATTACCGTGAAGAACTTGACACGGTGTTCAATTTTGACTTTTTAATTAATCAGGGACACACAAGTTATGACCTTTATGATTACGACCTTTACAAAGTTATGCTGGAGTTTGAAAAGTTCCAGACAAGGTACACAAATCACTGCTGGCCGACCGTTTTCTTTGAAAATCACGATAATCCGAGAATTGTTACCAAAGTTGATAAAACAAATGCTTACCGTGAAGATATTTCAAAGGTCTGTGCGCTGATTGAAATGACTTTGAGGGGCACGCCTTATATCTATCAGGGTCAGGAAATCTCAATGGGCAACGGTGATTTTGAGTGTATTGAGCAGATTAATGACGTTGAGGCTGTAAATACTTATAAAGAATTGGTTGCTAAGGGCAGAAATAAGGAAAAGGCATTTCAGCGTGCAAAGAGGGGCACCCGTGATAATGCCAGAACTCCTATGCAGTGGGAGGACAGCGAAAACGCAGGTTTTACAACAGGCACGCCGTGGCTTAAAATCACAAACGATTACAGGGTTTATAATGTTAAGGATTCAATGGCAAGGGCTGACAGCGTTTTCAATTTCTATAAGAAAATGATTGCACTAAGAAAGAGTACGCCTGCGCTTGTTTACGGCACATTTGAACGCAAGCCTGCCAAAGCGCCGCTATTCTGCTATACAAGAGAGTATGAGGGCGAGAAGTATTATATCGAACTCAATCTCGGCAAAAAGCCTATGGCAAGACCTGCCGCAGCAGGCTGTTATGAGCTTGTAGCATCTACCCATGGCAAGACTGTCGATAATCTCCGCCCGTTTGAGGGTAATTTGTATAAAGTTAAATAATTCACAACGTGCAATTCGTGAATTAACGGCGGGTTGAAATGAATAACGTTATTGCAACAACCGTAGGGGAGGGCATCTGTGCCCTCCCGATTTTCATTTTTTATAAATTTTTATGCAACACTTTGCAGTGAAATTTACACTTTATAATTGTCAATCCCCGTTTTTGATGCATTTTTGCATAAAAAATGTGCAGTTTTGCATTTTCGATTGTTTCTTTTTTATTTTATGCTAAGATAAAATTGAC
>CABUAS010000080.1 GCA_902489595.1 uncultured Oscillospiraceae bacterium
GTTATAATTTGCCCACTGCATAGGTTCTGCCGCCCAAGGTTTTATATTTTCATAATCGGCATATCCGCTAAGGCTGATTTTTTTGTAATCTTCATCGCCAACGGCATTATTTGCCTGTGCATATCTGAACAGGAATGAGGCAGTCTGTTCCCTGCTGACATTGTCAAATGGTTTGAAGGTTGTCTGATTCGTAATGCCGCTGTCGAGTGCCCAGCACGCAGCATCATAATAGTAAACGCTTGTATCTGTAATATCAGTAAACGGTGTTGACGGATACGGATTTGCGTTTTTATACGGCTCGCCTGCCATACGGTAAAGAATTGTTACAAACATTGCTCTTGTAATGGAAGACTGCGGTGAAAACTCGGTGAATTCGGGCGGATTTGTTCCCTTTAAAAATTCATTATAAAGCGATGTATAAGCAACATACCCCGAATATCCCGCATAATAACCGAGATCTGTATAGCGCAGCTGCGACAGCGGAACATCCTGCGGTTTAGTATAGAAATGATAAACAGGCGAATATTTATCAGACTTTACGATGTCATTACCGCTGACGGCATAACCCGTAACACGAACATAATATGACTGCGCAGGCTGAAGATTTTCAATAGTTACCGAGGCTACATCTGTATCTGCCGCCGTAATCCAGTTCACTTTATCGGCAGAGTACTCTATTCTATACATATTTGTGCCCGTGCCGTGTTTAAAGACAACATCAAGCGAAGTATCTGTAATATTTCTGAGATTAAGTGACTCGGGTGCTTTGATTACCGAACCTGCCTCTGACGCAGCAAGCGTTTTAAAATTGCACGAGTCGGAATAAGCGGCATACACAGTGCCTTTACTGCTGTATCTGTAAGGTCTGACCCTTACGGAATATGATGTGCCAAACTCAAGATTTCTGAAATTGAATTCTGCCGTTTGCGTTGTACCTGCACTGCGCCACACGCCGCCTGTGCCATTTTGCATAATCTGCACTTCATAGCCGCTTGCATACGTAACTTCGTTCCAGCTGATATTTGCAGTAACTCCTGTAACGTCTGTAGCAACGGGAGTTTCTTCAACAGTTTGCAGCACAATCGGTCTCTTATCCGTAAAACCGTTCATCATATTTACAAGCGCTTTTGTAAATTTACCCGAATAATCATTATAAATTATATCAGAACTGTTTTTCGGCATAGGAAATTCCACAAGGCAGGATTCTGCGCCCTTATTATACGCCCAAGTTTCGAGATAACCCTTACCGTGAGAATTTTTATGATAAAAACCGTTTCCTTTGAATTCATTAACAAAATACTGACCCGCTTCCGGTTTTCCGATAGTCTGATTAAGCCAGCCGTGAACATCAAGCACAACATTTGTAAAACTGCCCATATTACTGTCGAGAAAGCGTTCAAGCTGAGCCGCCTCGGGTGCGCCGAGCGGTGAACTGCCCGTATAATTTCTGCTTGAAGATGTAACAGGAGTGAAATTTGCAGGCCAGCATCTGTTCATATCAATTTCAGTTGTGACGGTGCATCTGCCCGGTCCGTTATTAGTGTAACCCGAAGTTATGCCATCGGGATTTGCATATGGGATAATATAAACAGTCCAATCATAAAAAATATTCCGGTTCATTGATGAAAGACTGCTCATTACCCTGTCGGCAATTTTAACTAACTCTGCACCGTCTGCCGACCATGCGTCCTCCCAGCCGTGCTGTGCAAAAACGGCAAAAACAACATTAGGACCTGTGCCGATTTTATACCATTTCAAATCTTCTCCGAGTCCGCTTTTACCGTAAATTCCCGATGTAAAACCCGTATAACTGCCTACTTTCGGCAAAGACGCTCCTCTGCTGAAACGGGGAAGTTCTAAAGTTTCGGTTATACTGCCGTCTGTCTTAACTTTATCATCATAAAACAATTTCAGAAATTCATCGGCAAGTTCACTGTCGGTATAAATTTTTCTTTCATTATTATAAGAATATTCATCTCTGTGTTCAGCGTAATGATAATAATTCAAAACGGCAACATCAATACTGTCTGTTTCAAACAGCAGGGCAAAATCACTGTCTTCAAGCATAACAGAATATTCCTCGCCGAGAACTTCATTATATGCATAATAATCGTCTGAAATATCAACAGCAATAGTTTTTCCGCCGTTTATCAGCCCCGAAAGTTTTTTATCATAATCATTCACGGTATTTTTATCAACAGTTTTCTGCTCAAGATAACCGTTTTTATCAACACTGTAAAACTGTTCGCTTATATGGTCAAGAACTGAAAGAAAATACGCCTGTGATTTATCGTTTACCCATATTCCGCCGTCTGTCGGAATATCATTTTCAATAGCATATTTTATAAGCGTTTCAAAATTTTTCTGTGCTGAAAAATCATAATCAGCCGTATTATCGGCAAAAGCATATATGCCGCCTATCTGAAAAATCATAATCAGCGATAACGCTAATGACATTATTTTTTTTAAGTTTTTCATAAAAATCTACCTGCATTTCCAATAAATTAATTTTATCATATATACAGTGTGTTTGCAATTAATAATTGTTACAAAAAAATACGGGAAAGCACGGCAGCTTTCCCGATATTGATTTTATTACAGCGGGGTGAGGGCACCCCGCCCTACGGTTGATACCATAACGTTATTGATATTTCGTATGGTCGGCGTTCTCACCTGTCGGCTTAGTCGGTACTTCTGCTTCGCAGAGGTGTCCATCGGACACACGCACCCTCTACGAGCTGCTGTTGAATCCCTCCACCGCAAGCGGTCCCCCCACCCTTTGACAAGGGAGGCTAATATAAAGGTCCCCTTGTTAAAGGGGGCTGTCACGAAGTGACTGGGGGATTCAATTTCTTTATGCAAAATTACCGATATTACATACTTTGCCGAAGCCGTAAAGAATTTTTGCTGCGTGGACACGCTGTGTTGCGCCCTGTGGGTTGATAAGCCCTTGCTGTGTGCCTGTTATCATTCCGTTATAATTTGCCCACTGCATAGGTTCTGCCGCCCAAGGTTTTATATTTTCATAATCGGCATATCCGCTAAGGCTGATTTTTTTGTAATCTTCATCGCCAACGGCATTATTTGCCTGTGCATATCTGAACAGGAATGAGGCAGTCTGTTCCCTGCTGACATTGTCAAATGGTTTGAAGGTTGTCTGATTCGTAATGCCGCTGTCGAGTGCCCAGCACGCAGCATCATAATAGTAAACGCTTGTATCTGTAATATCAGTAAACGGTGTTGACGGATACGGATTTGCGTTTTTATACGGCTCGCCTGCCATACGGTAAAGAATTGTTACAAACATTGCTCTTGTTATCGGCATTGTCGGTGAAAACAGCGTTCTTTCGGGCGGATTTGTGCCTGTTATGAACTTATTATTCACCGATGTATACTCAACAAAATCGCCGTAATAAGCAAATTTTTCAAGGTCGGAAAACGGCAGTTTTGTGCCTGATGTGCCGCAATTTACACACACTTTGGTAAGCCTGCCGTTTTTAGCACGCCACGCATATTTATGATTATTATCGGCACAGAGATAATCTGATATTTTATATTTCATAAGAATGCCGTTATCAGACGGCGAACTGCCGTACAAAACCGACAAAGTATTGGTTTCGGCGTTCATTGCAAAGTCGAAAATATTCAAATTATTTGTAGGTGCATAAATCAGTGAATCTTCATCAGAATCGGGACTATAGGCAAAAATACCGTCTTTTGTTCTGTAATACATAATACCGCCCAATGACTGCATTACGGGAAAATAAATTTTAGACTTCTGATTGTTTTCTGTATAATAGGAATATATTTCTTTCTGCTTAACGATGTTATATTTTGTATTGCTCAAAAACTTAATCTGATTTATTGTAAAGCCTGCCTCTGTGTAAAAATCGGAATCCCTTACAACCGAGGCATACCAATATCCGTCAGCATAAACAATATGTTCAAAAATATTGCGCCAGAAAAAATTATCGTATGTTTTTGAATTCGCATAACCGTAAACATTAACGCCGTTTACAAGCCAGTCATTTGATTTATGGCCGTTGTTTTCGGCAACAGTATCAGAACACATAAAATCGCTGTAACTGTATGCACCCGAAAGCGGATTGGTAAGCAGATTGCCGTCTGATTTATAAGGGTCATCGCCTGTACAGTCTACATGATAGTAACTGCCGTTTAGATAAACAAGATTCCATGCGTGGGAATTGCTTTTACTTGTCACTATGTAAGATTTAATATTCAGCAAAGTGAGTGCATAATTAAACAGTTCCGAATAGCCGACGCACATCGTTTTGCCTTCTTTGAGGGCATAATATATATTGTTATGTTCCTGATTATAGCTGAAATCATATTCAACACTGCCGACAACATAATCGTGAACATAAAGAATTTTCTCAATATCGTTTGAAAACACAGACACATCTGCAACTAATTTATCCATTTTTTCTTTAATCAGATTGTTGCCTTTAATAACTTCGCTTTTTGACATCGTATATTTCGGCTTGATATTTATAATTTCGCCTGTGTCAGCAGAATATACATACGGGAAACTGTCTGCAATATAGTAATACTGTCTGTAATTAATAAGATAAAGAACAATTTTATTCAGTTCGTCTGCATTAATGTGATACTTTTTAACATCAATTTCCGAAGACAGGGTGCTGAATCCTTTTGAAATTGCCGATAAAACGCCTGAATAATTGCGTGCAATATAATCAAGGTCAGTTCTTGCACCTGCCTTTTGAGATTCATAACCGTTATAGAATTCGGCTGTACCCGTTTTGGTTCTGCTATCTGCAAAAACAACTGAAACCGATGAAAAAACCGAAGTTATCATCAAAACCGCTGTTATAATACATAAAAATTGTTTGAATTTTTTCAATCATTTCACCCCTGATACTAATATATGTATATTATAATCTATATTAACTGTTTTCACAAGATAGTTTTAGTCATTTTAACTAATTTGTCAACAGATAATATGAAAATTTTGTGTGTATTTTTCAATATTGTATTGCAAACGGTGAATTTAACAGTTATAATTAAAACATAACTTAAAAAGGTTATAAAGGGGTAAAAATATGGAAAAACATGTTTCTAAAAAGGAATGGATGGCATATGCCATAGGTGCTCTCGGGCAGGGCATGATTTACGCCATTATGAGTTCGTATATTTCGGACTTTTATCTCAGCGTTTTAAAACTGACACCGCTGTTTGTACTGTTTTTAATGCTGTTTGCAAGAATCTGGGACGCAGTAAATGACCCGATTATGGGCTATATAGTAGACAGAAGTAACCCGAAAAACGGCAAAATGCGCCCTTATCTTATTTACACGCCGATACCGATTGCTATATTAACAGTGCTTTTATTTTATGCGCCTAATCTTTCGGGCACACAGTTAATGATTTATGCAGGCGTTACATATGTTTTATGGGGTATGATTTACACGGCATCAGACGTGCCGTTCTGGAGTCTTCCTAATGTTATGACGCCGAATCCTGCCGAGCGCGGTGACATTATCAGCAAAGCAAAAACAGCAAACGGTGTGGGCTCTGCCGTGCCGATGGCAATATTTATGGTTTTAGGCTTCATTCTGCCTAAGCTCAATCTTGCAGGCACTGAGCTTGAAAAAACAAAATATATGACCATTGCGCTTATCTGTGCAATTTTCGGTAATTTATTATTTATAAGAGTTTACTTCAAATCAAAAGAGAGAGTAAACATTCCCATTCCGCCGAAAAAGGCAAAGAATGAACCCGGTGCCCTTAAATTAATTCTTACCTGCAAACCGCTCATTTTAACTGCAATTATGGGTGTTTTAAGTTCGGGCAGATATATGTATCAGGCAGGTGCAGTGCATGTTGCAAGATACAGTTTTTACATTGGCAAAGACCTGACCGGATTATCAGCCGCTGATAAAGAGGCTGCTTTACAGTCAAACATCAGCCTTGTTTCAACCGTATTTTCGGTAGCCACGGCTATCGGAATGTTCGGCACAATGCTTGTTATGCCGCTGCTTTTCAAAAAGTTAAACTATAAGCAGATTATCATTTCAACATCTGTGCTCGGATTTGCATCATCGCTTGCAATCTGGTTCATCGGTTACGAACATTTCTGGGCATGCGTGCCGTTTCTTGCACTTTCATGTGTTCCATGCGGTGCAATTAACATCTGCACTGCCGCTATGGTGGGCGACTGCCTTGATTATATGGAATGGTCAACCGGCAAAAGACTTACGGGAATGGGAAGTGCAATTCAAAGTTTCGTCAACAAACTCGGCAATGCCGTTTCAACATCATTCATCGTACTTATGTATATGATTGTTAATCTTGATGTGGCAAACATTAGTTCAAAAATCACCGCAAACCCGCTTGAAATGAGCGAGGGCATCAGAACAGGTATGTTCAGCCTTGTATCGCTTATCCCGGGAATTTCACTTTTACTCTGCATTATTCCGCTTTTCTTCTACGATCTTGTTGGTGAAAAGAAAGAAAGAATTACAAAAGAACTTGAACAGCAGAGAAAAGAAAAAGGCATTATTATTGAATAATCATCAAACTTAAACGCAGGAATTGAGCGCTCCTGCGTTTATATAATCAGAATGTGATAAGTTCGTTAAAAAGTTTGATAGCGTAACCGTCAGTCATACCGGAAATGAAATCTATGATTGCCTGAACATAAATTCCTTTTGTTTCAAGACTGCTGTAAAGTTTTGTATTTTCATACAAAAGAGCCTTTTCTTTTCTGTCTTCGGGAACAATATCAAAATCAATATATTTTACAAGCCACTCTTTAAAATCTGCCGCAAGCGAGGGATAATAGGCTTTCATTTTATCAAGTTCATTCAGCGTATCGGCTCCGCTGTAAACACTGTAAAGCGTGTTGAAAATTGAATTAATAACAAGTTTTGCATAATCCTCAAAATGCTTCAATCTTGCGTTATCATAAATTTTTTCATAATTAAACTGTTTGATTTCTTTAAGATAGCCTGCATATTCATCGCTAAGGCATATTCCCTTTTCGGGACTGCTGTTGCGGCACACATCCGAAACAAGGCTGTGAATAATGACAGTCGTATTAACTGCATCGTTTTTAAAGCGTTTTGCAAAATTTTCAAGCTGTTTCAAATCGTCTTTATCAAGAAATCCGAGCCTTTTGGCATCTTCAATATCTCTGCCGACATAGGCAATTTTATCGGCGAGTTTAACAACACAGCCTTCCCACGTAACGGCTTCAAATTTACCCGGCTTATCAAATTCATCAAGCGTTATAAACTCAGTTCTCGGCTTCAGACAATTTGAATCAATTTCACCGCAGTGAGAGATAATGCCGTCCCTTACTGCGTAAGTTAAATTCAGATTCTGATAATGCATATTTTCATTTTCAAGCAATTCAATGCCCTCAACAAATCTAACGCCGTTTTGCTCATGCCAGAAATCTTTTTTAAGATATTCACGGGTGAGCGCTTTTATCATATTCTCACCTTTATGGCCGAACGGCGCATGGCCGAGGTCATGGCCGATTGAAATTGCCTTTGTTAAATCGGTATTGAGTCCGAGAGCAGTTGCAATAGTATAGCTTACCGATTCAACATGGGCAACATGCTCCATTCGGGTGCATATATGGTCATTTTCAATATTATAAAAAACCTGTGTTTTATGCTTTAAACGTCTGTAAGCAAGTGAATGAAGGATTCGTGTGTAATCACGGGCAAATTCGTTGCGAACATCATCTTTTTTACCGTACAGTTCTTTTTCCCGGCTTATCAGTTTATCCCAGTTCGGATTACCTTTAACAGCAGATACTGCTTTAAATGAATACATAAAATCACCTCGTATAATAAAGTAGTAGTTATTAGAGTCCCTCTCCAGGGACAAATATGCTA
>CABUAS010000081.1 GCA_902489595.1 uncultured Oscillospiraceae bacterium
GGACACCTCTGCATCGCAGAAGCACCGACCGAACCGACAGGTGAGACCCCCGCCCTACGAATATTATAAAAACTATATAAACAATAAAAAGCAGGGCAAAAGCCCTGCTTATAACCGGCGGGCACGGATTTGCCGTGGGGAGTCCCGCCTGTTATTTACATTCAAATATAATTAAATTCTTTCAGTTTTTCATAAATTGCCTGTGCAACAACTTTACCGCCTGTTTCCCTTTTCCAATGTGTTGAATCCATAAAAAATTCATCGGGAACAATACCTTTATCAAGTAATTTTTGTTCACCTGAATCAATATCAAGTTCAGTACATACTGAATACGCATTTTTTATGAAATATTCACGCAGATTAAGAAAATGATTACCGAAATAATCCAGCATGTTTTTTTCAAGAACAGCACTGTTTTCATCAGAGCAGGAACCCGCATCGCCCGATTTTTTAAAAGCAAGACCGACAATAATATAATCATCGCATCGGCAGTAATCAATAATTGCTTTAATTCTATCCGCGATATTTTTTGCCTTTGCAAAATCATTGCTCATTCCGCCTGCATAATCATTCGTTCCGATATAAATAATTAACGTCCCGTCATTCCTGTAACTGCTCTGAAATTCAGTTTTTATAATTTCTCCCGCTTTAACGGCAACAGATTTTCCGCTTTCAGCACGGCTGAAATAATAATTTCCGTTCTCATACGTAATAAATCCCAAAACTCCGTTTACGGTAACACAATTCACACCGCCTGTATCCTGACTGACTTTTGCCGTGCTGTTGCAAAAATCACTGCTGACGGAAATTCTCACTTTTTCCTTATTTTCGGGAATGATAAAGTTTTCCTTAATTTTAATCTGATTGAGTCCTATTCTGTTTTGAAGATGAACGGCGCAATCTCCCTCTGCTGCATAATTTACTGCAACTGTATTATCATCAAGCAAATCATTAAGTTGAGGAAGATAATACGGACCTGCCGTCAGACTGTCACCGAGTGCATAAATTTTATTTATTTTAATATCGCTTTTATCAAGACTTTCAACAGATACCGTATGACGTCCTCCTGCAATAAAACGATTAACTGTTTTCATTGTAAACGAATCATTCGGGCATTTTATATTAATTTTCTGAAAATTTATATACGGACTTCCGAGACTGCTTAACATATCAAATACAGAAACCTTAGCGGAATTAATAACTATATCACCATTCAGAGAAGATGAAACTATATTGATTTTTTCAACATTTTCGGGTATTGCACAATCAATACTGTCAATATTATCTGATTTTATTGTAACTTTTTCAACATTTATCGGTATCGAATCAATAAGGTTTGAATTACTGATTTGATAAGAAACTGCATTTTTATACTGCTCAAGACTGTAAATTTTTTCAAGTTTCGGGCAATTTGAAAAATCAGCCACTTCATCTTTTACAACTTCAGGATTAGCAAATGTGCCATTATTTTCAATCACTGCACTGTTTAAATTAACTGCACCGTTAAACATTCGTGCAAAATTGTCATACAGATAAATATTTTCAGCAAATATAACATTTTTTACGACTGTATTGTCTTTAAATGTATCTCCTCGTAACTGAACAGGATATTCCCGATTATTATAATTCATTTTTGATGGGATATATATTTTTGACTCTGTGCCGCAGTAGTCGGAAATAAGCAGTTTTCCCTGAACAACTGCAACACTGCCGAACATATCGGGGTCGGCAGCAACATAACTGTCATAAGGTAAAAAAGGATTCTCATTATCATTCATATTTCCAAAGCCGTATAGGATTTTTGCGGCGTGAATACGCAATGTTGCGCCCTGCGGATCGGCATAACCTTGTTCAGTGCCTGTAATCATGCCGTTATAATTCGCCCACTGCATGGATTCTCTTGCCCAATCCCTTATGCTGTTATAATCGTGATACTGCGAAATATCGGTATTCCTATAATCATCACTGCCGAGTTTGTTGTTTTCCTGTGCATATCTGAATAAAAACGCTGCAGTTTCCTGCCTGCTGACATTATCATTCGGTCTGAATGTAATCTGATCTGTTATGCCGTTATTCAGCGCCCAGCACGCAGAATTGTAGTAATAAGCATCACGGCTGACATCTGTAAACGGATTATAATGAAACGGGTTGCTGTCATCATACGGACTGCCTGCCATACGGTACAAAATCGTAACAAGCATTGACCTTGTAAGAGCCGTTTTCGGCGAAAACTGTGTGTAATAAGGCGGATTTGTGCCTGAAATAAAGCGGTTATAATACGAGGTATAAGCAACAAAATCATTATAATATTCAAAGCCTGTCAAATCAGTAAAAGACAGTCTGAACAATTCTTCATCACAGTTTTCACACACAGCAATCTGAATATTATCTTCACTTTTCCACGACGTATCATGGCTGTATTTTTCGTAATTAAAAGAATTTACACAGTAAAACCCTGCCTTGTTTTTACCGTCATTAGCAGGATAATAATAAAAACATTTATATCCGCCGTCTTTTGTTTTAACGATATGCGGATAGCCCTCGTCAACACTGCCGTTATTGCCGAGATAGCAGGAATTCACAAAAAATCCGCCAAATTCACTGCCGTTTATCAGATAATCGCTTATTTTATCTCCTGTTGTATAAATGCCGACTAGTGCACCTGTTTTGAATCTGTCAATCTCATAAATAACAAGATTGTCTGTTTTTTTCATCATAAACGATAAACGGTGCATTTACCATCTGCGAATTCTTATCAACTGTTTTCAATGACTTTTCACCGACAAATGTTTTGCCGTCATCAACACTTATGCTTGCTGAAATTCCGCCTGCCCGCTGAACACTTAAAATATTGCCGTTTCTCAGTTTAACAAAATCATATTCACCGTTATCCTTAAGCGAAAATGACGATGAGAAATCAGCGCTTACAAACGTTTTGCCGTTATCGGTGCTGTATGCAATGGAGGATATTTCTTTTCTGTCTTTATCAAAATAAGATGTAAAAATTCTACCGTCATCAAGAACTCTCGGCCTTTGAAGTCTGTAATTTTCAGCAATTTCACCGTCAAGAATAAAATTCTCAAGTTCCCACGAAATACCGTTGTCTGTACTTCTCAGAAATTTGGTAACAACATCATTGTCATTTTCGCCAACCATAAGGCAAATTACAATATCGCCGTTATCCGTCTGAAAAGCACCGTCCATCGTAAAGCAAAAGCCCTCTGTTTTTGTATCATACACAACACTGCTTTCACTCCAGTTTTCCAAATCCTTTGAAGTACGCACACGTATACAACCGTCATATACGGTATGAGATGACTGGGAGGCATAAAACCAATAATACATATCATCTGTTTTATTGTAAAAAATAGTTTTGGTTGCCCATGCCTCATAACTGTCTTCGTTTTCCCAGCATTTCGTTATGGTTGAATTATCAAAAACAGGAGCATTTACAGACACAAGGTCGTAGACATTAAGTCTTTTTTCAAAATCCGAAACTGTGTTTTTATCAAACACAAACTCCCACGGAATAAAGCGCAGATAAACATACATCCCCTCTTTTTTTGTTACAATAAAGGATTTGCAGGTTGCATCACTGTCAGCATTATTTTCGGGTGAAAGTGAAGCGGAATTGACCGAACCGATAAATTTGCCGTTTTTATCATATTCATAAACACGCAGATCAAGATTTGGAATTTTTTTGCCGTTTGCATCATATACGTCTGTGGAATCAAAAGTAAATGCGCTTCCGAAAGGCAGATATAAAAGTTTTCTTGTTACAAGCTGTTTCATTTTATTTGTTCCGGTAACGGTTTCATCGGATGTTTCGGTAATTATACCCGTTTCAGGGTCAACACCGCCGAGCATCAGAAAAGAGCCATTCAAGCCGCTGTTTTTATCGGCAGCAAGATTTTTAAGAACATAGCCGCTGTAAAAATCTTCATTTTTCATTAAATGCTTATTGACCGAAGGGCAGGAATTTCCTGTATCGGCATAAGCAGTATAACCAAAAAGACTTATCATCATAACGAATGACAAAAACGCACTTAAAAACCTTTTCATACCCGACCTCCGAATAACATTGTGCACACATATATTAGTCCACAATGGACTTTTTGTCAAGTCCATATCGGACTATATAGTAATATTTTAAAGGGGTGTGCTTTATGGATTATGTTGACAGACTCACTGCCATGCGGCAGGACAGAGATATCAGCCAAAAAGAAATTGCACGCATTTTAAACTGCCAGCAATCGGCAATCTCAAAATACGAAAGAAAGTTAAGGGAATATAAAATCAAGGATATAATTATCCTTTGCGAATTCTACAATGTATCGGCAGATTATATCCTCGGTCTGCCCAATGATATGCCGTATCCTAAAAGATAAAAAAACGGGCAATTCGTGAATTGCCCTACAAAAACAGCACCCGTCAAATATGACGGGTGCTCAGTTTTTATAATGATATTAATTAATCATTCGGAATGAAAGCATTATGAACGGCTGAAACCGCACGGTCTGCCTCATCTGCGTCAATGATTACGGAAATCTTGATTTCAGATGTTGAAATCATCTGAATATTGATGTTCTGAGAATAAAGAGCCTCAAACATTTTTGATGCCGTGCCGGGGTGAGATTCCATACCTGCGCCGACGATTGAAACCTTGGCAACATTAGTTACACACTTGATTTCCTTGCCTGCTACATCAACCATATCATTAAGAAGCTCAACAGCAACAGGGCCGTTTTCCTTTGATACCGTAAATGTTAAATCCTTTGTACCGTCTCTGCCTACTGATTGAAGAATAATATCAACATTCATATTCTTCTGTGCAAGCTTTGTGAACACCTTAAAGGCTACGCCCGGATTATCTTCAAGACCTATTACTGAAATAAGTGCTACATCCTTATCCTTAGTAACACCTCTGATAAGCATTTTTTCCATTTTTACCTTCTCCTTAACAATAGTTCCCGGAACGGGATTAAGTGATGAAAGAACCTCAAGTTCAACTGAATATTTTTTTGCCATTTCAACAGACCTGTTGTTGAGCACCTGAGCACCGAGAGTTGCAAGCTCAAGCATTTCATCATAAGTGATTTCATCAAGTTTCTGTGCATTTTCAACTTTTCTCGGATCAGCAGTATAAACGCCCTCAACATCAGTGAAAATCTGGCATTTATCTGCGTGAAGAGATGCCGCAATAGCAACTGCCGAAGTATCAGAGCCGCCACGTCCGAGCGTAGTTAAATCGTCATAGCGATTGATTCCCTGAAAGCCTGCAACAACACAGATATTATGCTTTGCAAGTTCTGCCTGCAGTCTGTTTGTTTTAATATTCTTAATGCGTGATGCACCGTAAACCGAATTTGTGTTAAAGCCTGCCTGCCAGCCTAAAAGCGAAATAACGGGAAAACCGAGTTTTTCAATAGCCATTGCAAGCAATGAAATTGAAATCTGCTCGCCTGCTGCCAAAAGCTGGTCCATTTCACGCTTTGCGGCATTGGGGTTAATTTCGTTTGCCTTTTCAATCAAATCATCGGTTGTATCACCCTGTGCAGATACAACAACCACAACATCATTGCCTGCCTTGTAAGTATCCGTAACAATTTTTGCCACGTTCATAACTCTGTCAGCATTGGCAACCGATGATCCGCCGAATTTCTGAACAATCAGCGACATATAAATATCCTCCTTATTAATAATTAGTAACTTTAATTATATTAATAACATTTTCACCGTCAAGTTTTGACATAAGTTCATTTTCGGTCATATTGTCTGTAATAAATGCAACTTCGTCAGACGGCTGACCTTTTCTTGAAAGGAACTTAACATCTTCAAACTTAGCGGAAACATCGTGTTCACTCATCTTGGCACGAACATAAAACGGCATTTCAATAGCGGACTTATAATCAACAACATAGTCCTCACTGCCTGCTTCCCAGCCGAAGATTTTTCTTCTGTCAACATGCTTAGCGCAGTCAACCATATCGGCAACAACAGCAGATGCGGTAGGAAGCTTGCCGGCGCCCCTGCCGTAGAAGCATACATCACCTACAGCGTCGCCTCTTACAAGAATAGCATTGAAAACATCACGGACAGATGCAAGCTGACTGCCGTTATAAACAACTGCCGGGCTTACGAATGCGGCAATATTATCCTCGTCAATATATTTAATCTGACCGAGAAGTTTAATCACTCCGTTTGCAGACGAAATATATGACACATCTTCAAGAGAAATATTTGAAATACCCTCTGTTGCAACCTGATTCGGGTAAACGTGTTTGCCGAATGCAAGAGAAGCAAGAATACAAACCTTGCGGCAGGCATCGTGACCCTCTACATCGGCAGTCGGGTCTTTTTCGGCATAACCGTTATCCTGTGCAAGCTTAAGAGCAGTTTCAAAGCTCATATCCTCTTCTATCATTTTAGTTAAAATAAAGTTAGTTGTTCCGTTCAGAATACCTGCAATGCCCTCGATATTATTTGCCGCAAGGCACTGTGCCATAGGTCTGATAATCGGAATACCGCCGCCTACGCTTGCCTCAAACAGATAGTTTGTATTATGCTCTTTGGCAGTCTGAAGAAGTTCAAGACCTTTCTGTGCAACAAGCTCCTTGTTTGATGTAACAACAGCCTTGCCTGCCTGAAGAAGCTTCATTGTGAAATCAAAAGCAGGATTTACGCCGCCCATAGTTTCAGCAACAACTTTAACCTCAGGGTCATTCAGAATATCATTGAAATCTTTTGTAAATGAATGAGGGTCATTCGGAAAATCGCGCAAATCAAGAATGTGAGCAACCTCCAGAACTTCACCGCCTGTGCGTTTTGCAATTATGTCTTTATGCGTTTCAATTACTTCAACTACGCCGGAACCTACTGTTCCATAACCCATTACTGCAACCTTCATATATACCTCCTAAAATAATTTAACCGACCGAACGCCGTTTACCGATTTCAGTTTTTCAATAAGCGTTTCAACAGAAACAGTCATCTCTGCAATTCTTACAGTGAGTGTAACATCTGCCACGCCGTTGTGCGGAACCTCCTGATTAATGGAAAGCACATTCGCACCGAGCAGATATATCTCATTTGTAACTGCCGAAAGCACACCTTTTGTATCAAGCAGAACAAGCGACAGCGTTGCCATTTCCTCTGCGTTATCGGGGTTGTATTCAAAAACCATATCCCTGTATTTATAATATGCAGACCGTGAAATTCCCGCCATTTTTGATGCAGATGTTGCCGAAGACGCCTCGCCGTTTGCAAGAAGTTTTTTTGCAAGAATAACTTTTCTGTAAACCTCGGGCAGTATCTCGGCGTTTACAAGAACATAATTAAGTTTTGCCATAAAGCTGTCCACCACCCAAGTACAGTTGTTTTGCTGTGAAAAACACTTTAGGTATAATAACACTTTTTGGCAGAATAATCAAGGAAAATATAAATATT
>CABUAS010000082.1 GCA_902489595.1 uncultured Oscillospiraceae bacterium
GTGTCCGGTGGACACCTCTGCGAAGCAGAAGCACCGACCGAGCCGACAGGTGAGACCTCCGCATTCTACGGTAATGTAATTACCATAACGTATTTAACTTCGGCGTGGTTCTGACCACTTTATCGACAGTCTGACTAACACCACGGAGAAATCCGTGGTGTTAGTTTTAATTCATATGAAACGGGTCGTTTCCCGAAATTACGGCGATGCCGACCGGACCCGTTTTGACATTGATTCCGCTGTAAAAACAGTAGTATCTGCTGTTTGCGTAAACAAGGCTTGAGCGGTAAAGTCCTTTGTTATCCCAGTAATTTGTGCCTGATCTCGGATTTAGAATAACCCTTGCTTTAGAGTAGTTTTCATTATCTTTTGAAAATGCGTAATAAAGCGACATATGACCGTGGTCGTCGTTTGTTTTAGGTGACGCCGACAGAAGCATTTCATATCCTTTAGGCGAGTGAATAACATCAAGATGCCAGTGTCGTATGTTCGGATTTTCATAATCAACATTTATTACTTTCGGGTCGGTCCATTTCAGACCGTCGGTGCTTTCATAATAATGAATAACATATCCCTGCCTAAGGTCGATTGCCCACATTTTGTAAGTTCCGTTTTCATACACAAGAGCAGGGCTTAAAAAGTCGTGTTCATTAAGAACGCCTGTCATAGTGATTTCCTTGTCAGACCAGTGCACGCCGTCTGTTGTTATCTTTCTGTATAACTTGACTTTCATATTTCTGTAGTCATAATCACGCCACCAGCATTCAAGCCGGTCTTTGTCGGAATTATAAACAAGTTCAGTGTCTGAATGGTAACTTACGCCGTATTCGTAATCATCGGGAACAGGCTCAAGCGGATTTGAAAATCCTTTCGGAGTTTCCCATTTTTCAAGGTCGTTGCTTGCTAAAATATGCGGATTTTCCCAGTAATCGTTGCAGTCTTCATACGGCGTGAAAGCACACCAGTATGTGTAGCCGTTCCATTTGTTTTCAAAATACTGAACAGACGGGTGATAATCAATCTGATTGCCGTATGCATTCGGCATTGTAAGTTCGCTTTTTGCATTGCCTGCAATACTTCTTACAATTATTCGGCACTTCGCTGTCATCATTCCTGCATATGCGTTTAATGTTGTTTCGCCCTCATTTAAGGCGGTGATTCTGCCTTCGTCAAGTTTTACAATATCGCTGTCGTCAACGGAATAATCAATTTTGATTTTATTTTTAATATCGCTGTCTGCCGTGCAGCTTATATGATGTGAAAGGTTTAGATATGTGCCTTTATCCATATAAAACGTATCTGAAGAAAAAGCAAGTTCCTGCGGCGTAGGTGCAACCGTAACATTAATTTCAGCCGTGCAGTTTGCAGATTTTGCCGTAATAACAGCACTTCCTGCGCCGATACCTGTTATAACATTGTTTTCGGCAGTTACAATATTGCTGTCACTGCTTTCATATTCAATTTTTTCATTGCTGTAATACGGATTTAAAATCGGAATCAATTCAAGTTTTTCATTCACATTGAGCGTTATATTATTGCTGTTGAATTTAATTGAAGATGTCAAAACAGTGCCGCTTATGATATTTCCGATTTTATCGGTTTTAACATAGCCCGATTTTACTTTATTGTCTGTAAAAACAACAATTTTGCTCCATTTTTCATCTGAAATAAGCACTTTTACTTTTGTGCCTTTGTCAGCACTTGCACTCGGCAGACCGAGCGCACATGGTGAAGATTTTAATGTTATTTTGCTTTCTGCCGTGCCGAAAGACGGGACAGCAGCTGCTTTACTGTCAAAATCTTTTCTGCTTACCGCCGATATTACAGATAAAATTATTCCGATTAATGCAATAATGGATATAATAGTTATGATTATTTTTGAATTTTTTTTCATTTTCTACCTCTTAAAACCAGGCGTGTGCCGAAATGCCGCTGATGTACCATTCATCGCTGAGAATATATTTAACACCAAAATATCCGCTGCCGTTTCTGTTTTCCGAAATATCTTCTCCGCTCTCATTTTTGTATGTTACAGTGTAACTGTAAGTGAAATCGTATTTTACTTCGATTTCGTTTTTAGTTGTACTGCTGAGTTTCTTTTCAATATCTTCATACGGCTTTTTCAATGTGGATTCTTCAATTTTGAAATCCGAAACTGTGTAATTGCCCATAAAAACATCTTTTTTGAGTTTTTCAATATCTTTATCAAAACCGCTGCTTTTATATGATTCAAGCAGTTTGTATTTGCTGAAATCCTCACTGCCGTTTATAACATCGGTGTAAAGCGATGTTATGTGCTCTTCAGTCTGCTTGCAGAGATTATTATAACATTCTTCAGAAATTTCGGGAGTAAAATCGCAGATATTTTCACCCTGCTTTACTTCAATCATTTCTTCAATTTCATTGCAGTACGGATTTACAATGCGAATATCATTTGTATCCGCAAAGGTGTAGCCGATTTCGTAAATACAGGTATTATTTTCGTATTTTGGTTCATTAAATTTAATGCCTCTTACATAAATCTCGGTCGAAGCAGGTACTGTTATTTTAAGCGAGGCAAAGCAGTTCTGGCTCGGCAGTATGCCGTATGTTGCAAGTTTGCCTGCTTTATTATTCGTCTTTTCTGCGGTAAGATAAAATGTTCCGCCGGTGCCGTCCTCGAGAACATAATTAACACTGTAAAAAATACGGCCTGATTTTGGGCTGTAACTGTCTTCAGTATCTTTATTAATTTCAAAATCAATAATTTTTCCCGGTGCTAATGCCATTTCATTTGCATTTTCTTTGCAGAAGTTTATATATGTTTCATCATAAATGGGTGTGTCTTTATCAAAATAAAGCCGTGAATATGATTCTTTCCATTCGGCATTATTTATTTCATTAACATATTTTTTTACAAGCCGTTCAGGGTTGTGCGACGGGGCTGTAAAAAGATAAATGCAAATTACGGCAATTACCGCCAACACTACAACGCCTGCCGTGCCGAATATTTTTATCGCTGTATTTTTCTTTTTGTTTTTTGCTGTTTTCGCCGCTTTTT
The DNA here is from genome assembly GCA_902489595.1 of uncultured Oscillospiraceae bacterium. Lineage (GTDB taxonomy): Bacteria > Bacillota > Clostridia > Oscillospirales > Acutalibacteraceae > Eubacterium_R. The sequence continues at coordinate 3,041 of CABUAS010000082.1, forward strand.
CAGATTGTTTTTGCTCAAGTTCCTGCTCTGAAAGTGCAGGCGTTTCAAACACTTCAAAATTAAAATTGTTTTCCATTTTTACCTCATTGCTGTATTATTTTATGTAGTACAGTTATAGCATATCATAATGTATAATTAAAGTCAATGACTGCTCAGCAGAACAACTAATATTAATTACTATATATATTATAGCGGACATTTTGAGCAAATTAAATGTTTTTAATCAAAAAATAATTGAAATTTAATAAAAAATTTGCTATTGTATAAAAGCAGTCAGTGTGTATGCAAAATTAATTTTTAAGGCGGTGGGAAAATGAGCGAAAAAGAATATTTTATATATCTGCTTTCCTGCCATCTGAACGGCGAAAAGCCAAAGGGTCAAAGCGATATTGACTGGAAAGAAGTTTATAACCTGTCAAAAAAACACAGCGTTACAGGTATTATTATGACCGAAATCAGGCAGCTTGATAAGCAGTATCAGCCTGAAAAAGAAATATATTCTGCGTTTAATCAGAATTTAGGCTACACTATTCAGGCGTATGAGACAAAAATTTCTGCCATTGCCGAACTTCTGTCTGTTCTGACTGAGGCAGAAATACCTCATCTTCTTGTTAAAGGTGCAGTTCTCAGGAATATGTATCCCGAACCTGCCCTCAGAACAAGCGGCGACACTGATGTGGTTGTGAAAGACTGCGATTTTATGAGAGCTGTTGATGTTCTTGCCCAAAACGGATTTGAAACAGAAAGTATCGAAGGGTATGTTGCAACAACTTTGCTTGGCGGCGAACGTTTTGAAATTCACGCCGAACTTGAAAGTATTAATGTGCAGAGTAAAATTTATTTTTCTACGCCTTTTGATGATATAAGCGAGTGCAGCGGTTTTACTTACAAACTTATGCCTGTATATCATCTGATTTATGTTATAACCCATATTGCACATCATATGAAAATCGGCGGCGCAGGCATAAGAATGATTATGGATATTGATGTTATTGTGCGAAATTATCCGAATCTTGATTATCAGCTTTTCTGGAATGTGTGCCGTAATATCCGTATTGAAAAAACGGCTGATACTCTTTTTGCGCTTTGTATAAAATGGTTTGGCACTCCCGTGCAGGCTGATTTTTCTTTTGATACAGAAGATAATCTCGATTTTTATAATGATTTGTGCAGTATGATTCTTGACGGTGGAACATTCGGCTTTTATAACGGCGGAATCGGCAAAGATCATCTTGAGCGCAGTATAGGCAAAAACGGCAGGGCTACTTTTTTTACATCGCTGAAAGCGCTTGTTCTTTGGATTTTTCCGTCGCCCGAATATATGAAAGGCTGTTTTCTTTATGCCCGAAAGCACCCTGTGCTTATTCCTTTTGCGTGGTTTCACAGGCTTTTCAAAGCACTGTTTGTTCATAACAAAAAATCCTCAGGCAATTTAAAGGAAATATTTACAGGTAAAGAAGTAAGTGAAAAACAGCACCAACTCCTCACCGAACTTGAACTCAAATAAGATATATTTAATGTATATAATATAAATTAAAAGATGCAGAGCAAAAAAATTGATTGCTCTGCATCTTTTTTTGTTAATGTTCATCCTCCAAAACAGCGTGGGCGCATTTTATGCCGTCTACTGCCGCCGAAACAATTCCGCCTGCATATCCTGCGCCTTCACCGCACGGGTAAACGCCTCGGATATTGCACTGCATAATATCATCTCGTAAAATTCTTACCGAACTTGAGCTTCTTGTTTCGGGCGCAGTCAGCACTGCGTCATAAAGGTTAAATCCGTTCAGCTTTTTGTCCATCTCAATTATTGCAGACTTCATTGTAGCCGAAACTTTTTCGGGCAGACATTCGTCAAGATTTGTAAGCGTAACGCCCGTCGGGCAGGTCGGATTTACATTGCCGAGTACCGTGCTTTTTTCGCCTTTAAGAAAATCGCCTACCAACTGTGCAGGTGCACGGTAGTCAGAACCTGCAAGTTTAAACGCCGTGTTTTCAATCTGCCGCTGATAGTAAATGCCTGCAAGCGGGTGTTCACTCGGAAAATCTTTAGGTTCAATCCCTACAAGCAGTGCGCTGTTTGCGTTTTCACCGTCTCTTGCAAGTGAACTCATTCCGTTTACAATAACGCCCTCTTTTTCGCTTGCTGCCGCAACAACCGTTCCGCCCGGGCACATACAGAATGTATATGCTCCTCTTTCGTGCAGACCATGGCAGGCAAGTTTATAGTCAGCCGCACCGAGTTTCGGGTGCTCCGCAAATCTGCCGTACTGTGCTTTGTTTATAAGGCTTTGCGGATGTTCAATCCTTGCGCCTACCGAAAAAGGTTTCTGCATAATTTCAACACCGAGGTTATAGAGCATTTCAACAGTATCTCTTGCACTGTGACCTATTGCCATAATAATGCTGTCTGCCTCAATGTCATATATTTTGCTTTTGTTTGAATAAGTTAGTCCCTGCACAAAATTGTTATAGACAATCAGTTTTTCAAGTTTACATTCGAGTTTTACTTCGCCGCCGAGTTTTTCAATTTTTTTTCGTATGTTTTTAACTACAACGGCAAGCCTGTCCGTGCCGATATGCGGCTTTGACGAATACAGAATTTCTTCGGGTGCGCCTGCCTCGTAAAGCTCATCAAGCACTTTTCGTATGAACGGACTTTTTATTCCCGTTGTCAGTTTACCGTCTGAAAAAGTGCCTGCACCGCCCTCGCCGAACTGCACATTGGATTCTTCGTCAAGCTTCCTTTTTGCCCAGAATTCGTTAACATCTTTTTGCCTTGAGTCAATATCCTTGCCTCTTTCAAATATAATCGGGTGCAGTCCTGCCTCTGCAAGAATAAGTCCTGCAAGCATACCTGCAGGACCGAAGCCGACTACAACGGGTCTGAATTTTGATATTCTTTTGTTTTCGGGCATTTCATATTTATAAGGCTTTGCAAGCACTGCCTTGCCTGATTTGCATTTAGATATTATCTGCGCCTCGTCAAGCGACAGCGTTACATCAACCGAATATGTGAAATGAACATCGTCTTTTTTTCTTGCGTCAACGCTTTTTTTGAAAATTGTAAGGCTTTTTATATATTTTCCGTTGATTTTTAAAATTTTTGAAACTTTTTGTTTCAGCAATGATTCTTCTTCGTCAAGAGCCAGTTTTATTTCATTAATTCTTATCATTTTCTTTTTGCGATTTCCTTTGCTGCTCTTATTGCACTGTGCCATGCGAAGTCAAGATTGTATCCGCCGCACGGAAAACTTTCGTCAAGAAGTTCGCCGCATATAAAAAGGTTGGGAACGATTGTTGACTGATAGTTTTTGTCCACCTCGTCTACAGGTACTCCGCCGTATGTAACCTGGGCGTATTTATAACCCTTTGTGCCTGTAATAATGTGACGCCATTTTTTTGCTATAACGGGTACTGCCTCTTTGTCACCTTTAACCTGCTTTGTTATAATATCGTCAATGGCAGTGCCCAAAATGCCTTTAAGACTGCCGTATTTTTGCTGATGTTCTTTCAGTTCATCTGTTGTCATTTCGGGTACAAGGTCAAGCGTCAGCAGGCATTTTTTCGGATCTTCCGATATAAAATTGCGTGCAGCGAAAGCAGAAAGGTTCATTACGGCAATTCCCGAAAATCCGTAATTTGTAAACAGTACTTCGCCTGTTTCCTTGCTTGCGATTTTACCGTTTATTTCAAGCTGCACTGTGCATCTTGTGCGTGTGCCTGTAATCATTCGGGGGTATCTGCTGCTTGATTCAAGCTGAACAAGGGCGGGGCAGAGCGGCGTTACGGTGTGGCCGAGTTTTTCAAGAATTCTGTAGCCGCTGCCGTTTGAGCCGAGATTCGGCTGTGCTTTGCCGCCTGCGCATATTGCAATTTTGTCTGCATTATATGTGCCTTTGCTTGTGCGTACTGTTAAATCGGGCGAAACAGATGTTACTTCACAGTCGGTAACAATTTCAATGCCGTAGTTCCGGCAGGCGTCAAGGAGCGTTTCAAGAACCGTTTCGGATTTCAGTGAATAGGGATAATATCTGCCGTCTTCGTTTCGCATTATAAGACCTATTGATTTGAAAAAGTTTATCGCCTCAACAGAGTTTTTGGCTCTTTCATTTGTTATATTGCATCTGCCGTTGCCTGTTGCAAGAATTTTTCTGCCGGGTTCAGGCAGCCTTTCAAGAATTGTTACATTCGCCGTTTTATTTTTTTGCTTTATTCTTATTGCACAAGCAAGTCCCGATGCACCTGCGCCTATAATAATAACATTCATACCTGTTTTCAGAATCTCCCGATAATAATTTGTTAAAATATGCAAGTTTACTATAT
>CABUAS010000083.1 GCA_902489595.1 uncultured Oscillospiraceae bacterium
GGATAACGGCGGACTTTTCATTCTAATTTATATTATTCTTGCACTTACTTTCGGCTTTGCGCTTTTGACAACCGAAATTGCAATCGGCAGAAAAACAAGGCAGGGTCCGCTTACAGCTTACGGTGTAATTCATAAAAAATTCAAGTTTTTGGGCACACTTGCAACAATTATTCCTGCAATCATTTTGCCTTATTACTGCACAATCGGCGGCTGGGTATGCAAATATTTTGTTGATTTTGTTACAGGCAGCGGCTCGAAAGCTGCGGCAGACGGTTATTTTACGGAATTTATAACATCTCAGTGGTCACCGATAATATTTATGCTGATATTTATGGGCTTGACTGCATTTGTTATTTACAGCGGCGTAAATAAGGGAATTGAAAAACTAAGCCGTGTTCTTATGCCGATTTTACTTATTCTTGTAATCGGAATTTCAATTTATTCTTTAACGCTTAGTTTTACTGACGCAGACGGCACGGTTCGCACAGGTCTTCAGGGTCTCAAAATTTATCTTGTTCCCGATTTTAAGGGAACATCGTTAAAAGATTTCTTTATAACACTGATGGACGCTATGGGTCAGTTGTTTTATTCAATCAGTGTTTCAATGGGTATTATGATTACTTACGGCTCATATGTTCCTAAAAACACAAACCTTATGAAATCAATCAATCAGATTGAAATTTTTGATACTATCGTAGCTATTCTTGCAGGTCTTATGATTGTTCCTGCCGTATTTGTATTTATGGGTAAAGACGGTATGTCGGCAGGTCCGGGGCTTATGTTTGTGTCACTTCCTAAGGTATTTGATAATATGGGCGTTATCGGCAACGTTATCGGCGTCTTATTCTTCGTTATGGTTTTGTTTGCCTCAATCACCTCATCTATTTCAATTATGGAGGCGCTTGTTTCAAGCCTTATAGATAAATTCGGCTGGTCAAGAAAGAAAAGTACAACTATAGTTTTGGCTTACGGTATTGTTATCGGTGTTATTGTCTGCCTCGGCTACAATAAACTTTATTTTGAACTTCCGCTCTTCAACGGAACAGTCGGTCAGATTCTTGATGTTATGGATTATCTCAGCAATAATATTCTTATGCCGTTTGTTGCACTTGTTACGTGTATTCTCATCGGTTGGTTTGTTAAGCCCAAAACTGTTATTGATGAAGTTACCGCTAACGGCGAAAAATTCGGAAGAAGAGTTGTTTATAATGCAGTAATCAAATTTATTGCGCCTGTTTTGCTGTTTATCCTGCTTCTTCAGGCTGTAGGCGTTTTCTAAATTAAAAAAAGTGTTTACAAATTTTGGAAACGGGGTTAAAATATATTCATAACAATAAGGAGGTTGTTGTTTATGAATAAATACGCAGGTACTAAAACCGAAAAGAATTTGTGGGAGGCTTTTGCAGGCGAATCACAGGCAAGAAATAAGTACACTTATTTCGCATCTGTCGCTAAAAAAGCAGGATATGAGCAGATTGCCGCACTTTTTCTGAAAACGGCTGATAATGAAAAAGAGCATGCAAAGCTTTGGTTCAAGGCTCTCGGCGAACTCGGTGATACACCCGAGAATTTACTTAAAGCCGCAGAAGGCGAGAATGCTGAGTGGACTGATATGTATGACCGTATGGCAAAAGAGGCTGAAGAAGAAGGCTTTACCGAACTTGCCGCTCAGTTCAGAGGCGTTGCAGCTATCGAAAAACTTCACGAAGAACGCTACAGAGCGCTTCTTCATAATGTTGAGGCTATGGAAGTGTTCAAAAAGAGCGGTGTAACAATCTGGGAATGCCGCAACTGCGGTCACGTTGTTGTCGGCACAGAGGCACCCGAAGTGTGTCCTGTTTGTAATCATCCGCAGAGTTTCTTTGAAGTAAGACAGGAAAACTATTAAGCATAATAAAAACCGCCGTTTCGGCGGTTTTTATTTTTTGGAGAATAGTGTGAAAAAATCACACTAATTAGATTATATTGCCCTCAAAATTTGCCAATGGCATAATTTTGAGATGGCTAAATTCACATCACGCCTTGTCTGGCTGCAACAAGGAAATCGTGATTTTTAATTACCGTTTGTAGCCAGAAAGGCTATGTGAATTTTTATGGAGTTTTCGGAAATTAAAAACAGTAAAAATCATTATGCTGATTTGCTTTTGCTTGCAGATGAACAGACGGATATGATTGAAAAATATTTGCATCGAGGCAGAATGTTTGTCCTGAAAGATCCTGATGTAAGGGCTGAATGTGTTGTAACAGATGAGGGCAGGGGAGTTCTTGAAATAAAAAATATTGCCGTTTATCCGCAGTATCAAAGGCTCGGATACGGAAAATGCCTGATTGAATTTATTGAAAAAACATTTGCAGATGATTTTGATATTCTTCAGGTCGGCACAGGCGACAGTCCATTAACCGTTCCGTTTTACGAAAACTGCGGTTTCAAGAAATCATATGAAGTCAAAAACTTTTTTACCGATAATTATGACCACCCCATTTTTGAGGCAGGCATTCAGCTTGTTGATATGATTTATCTGAGTAAAAAAATTTAATCTGTAAAGTTTCATATCTGATTGATGGGTTATCTGTACTCCGATAATTTAATCGTCTTCGTCAATAGAAATATACTTTGTTAAGTATCCTTTTTCGGCAAAGAAACTATTAATCAGACTTTTTATACTATTTGTGTCTGCTTTTGAAATTTTATTTTCTTTTGGGTAATCCCAGTACATGATTTCATCTATTTCAACTATATTTTTTTCGTCATTAATCTCAGCAAAAAGCCATATGCATTGCTCATTCCATTTAACATAGAGATCATCATCTTTAAAAATAATTTCACCGTTTTGCATATTTTTAAATTGCTTTTTTCTTTGTTTTTCATCAAGAATTAATTCTTTTTTATTTTTTCTCCAGAATTCCCATAAACTCTCGTTTAAATTATAATCATCGCTTTCAGGTGTGAGTATATCAGGCGAATTTTTGTATGGGAATCTGCCGCCGAAAATATATTTTTTTATCATTTTAATACAGCGGTTTTTTATAGGAAATGAGCCTATATTCGGTATACAAAGACTGTCAAAAGTGCAAATATGATTTTGTAAATCAATTATGCAGGGGAGTATTGACTCATCAAAACCGTCGCCGTTTTTTTTACAAACAGTGTCGAATAAATTTTTTTTAAAATCTTCATCAACTTTATCGGCAAATATTATGATTGCAGTTGCCTGTTTAATGGGAGATTTTCTTTGCTGTTTGTCAAGAAAGATGTGTTTCTTTTTTCCTTTAAGTGATTTTGAGTTTTCTCTTGCTGAACTTACGATAGACAGATATTCATCTTTATCTAAATATTTTGTGCTGTATACTGCAAAAATTTTTTCAGTACCTTTTGAATAAGCGCTTATCGGCGGACTGCTCTTGTATCTCAGTGCTTCAGGCAGGGGATATTTTTTTATCGGTTCACAGTCTTTTCCGAATTTGTTTATTTTGTTTTTTATCTTATTTACGGGAAATGAATTTGGAAGTATAAATTTTTTTCTTGCTTTTTTATAACAATAAAGCATTGCCATAACCGTATCAATTCCCATTAACAGCGCAAAGTTTTTCAACATGTATATAAGTAACCCAATCATAAAAATAAAGAAAGAAATCATTTTTATTGTTTCGGGAACAAAATCCAGATTGCATATGATAATTATAGGCGCAATAAATCCGCCGATTACAACAATATATGAAGTAATTCTGCATAATAACGGATTTTTCAAACGTGGAAATTTCAAGTTATTCACCTCAATTCAATTAATAGTATACCATATTTTATTAGTATTTTCAATGTATTATGGGGGTACGATGCATACATCGTCACCTATAATACAAAATGTTAGAAAAAAGTAAAAAAATAATAGAGCCAAACTTAAAATTTGACTCTATCATTGTGGTTGCGGGGGCAGGCTCTCCTCTCAACTATCGAAAGGTACACTGTACCTTTCTCCCAAATTTTTTCGCATAATATGCTTAAAATTTGGAGTTCGTTTCTCGTCCTGCACAATAATAAAAAACAAGAAACACAAAAAGTGTTTCTTGTTTTTTATGGTTGCGGGGGCAGGACTCGAACCTGCGACCTCCGGGTTATGAGGCGATTGACAGAATTACCTGTTAGTTTTATTAAGTGTTGTAAAATACCTTGAATTCTGCGTGGTTATGCGGTATTTTGAATATTTGTGTACATTGATAAAATGAGTGTAAAGAAAGTGAAAATATAAAAGTGGTAGAAATGTGGTAGAAAAAATTAGTGGCAGAGTGGGTGTGTGCGGTTTTGGGCGGAGCGGGGTCCCCAAGGTTTTGGGGGCGCACGCCCTAATTCCACACATAATGATTACCGATACAGTAAGAGCACTATGAAAAACTCATAGTGCTCTAATTTATTGTTTATCATTTTGTTTATTGAGTTCTGAAATTTGCTCGCCCATTTTTGAAAAAGCATCTGTCATTGATTGCATTAACTCAGCAAATTGCGGGTTTAATTCTGTTTCTTGGTTTGTCATTATACCGTAAAGTTCGTTTAACTGCTCGTTCATTATATCTATCTGCTTTTGTGCGTCAAAATTAGATTTAGATAATCTGTCTTTTTGTAAAATAACATCGGTAGGAATACCGTATAAAATTGATAATCTAACAATTATTTCTGCTGGTGCTTCTCTTGTTCCGTTTTCGTATGTACTGTATGTTACAGGTTTAATACCTATACATTTTGCTATTTCTGATTGTGTTGCTCCGCTTTCCTCTCTTATCAATTTCAGCATTTCGCCGATTAATTCTTTTCTTTCTGATATATCAAATAAATTATCATAAGTCTTTAATTCTTCATATTGTAATTCAATTTTCTTCTTTTCCTCTTCCATTTCCTCTCTCCTTAAAACTCGTAAATTTAGAGTAACTGCGCCGTGGTTATAAGTTGCACCGCATTCCGTTAATTGCAGTTGAAAGTGCACAGTTGTTTGAATTGCGCAGAACTGCATAAAAGAGCGCTCTTGTTTAATAGGCGTGCAGGGGCAACGCCCTTGAGCGCTTGCAAGTCCCTGCGGTTTAAACAGCGCTCTTCGTTAAATAGTGTAGCAGATTTAAATCGAAAAATCAACACAAAATGTAGAATTTACAAATTTTCTATTGACATATGCAGACTTTTGGATTATTATAAATTCACACTGAATTGTAGATTTTACAAATTGTAACGCAAGAGTTAGTATTACCTCTTGCGTACAGGTGTACAGTGTACATAAATTTATTGAAAGGTGGTGAGAAAGTTAGCACGCAAAAAATCAAGTAGAAAGTATCAACTTACAATCAATAATCCTGTTGATAAAGGTTATACGCACGAAACGATAAAAACTGTGTTGGATGAATTTTCACTTGTGTATTGGTGTATGTGTGATGAAATAGGTAACGAGGGCACATATCACACGCATATATTCTTTATTGCAAAGAACGGTGTTATGTTTGATACAGTTCAAAAGCGTTTCTATGGTGCACATATTGAAACGGTAAAGGGCAGTAACGAAGATAATTATAATTACATTCGTAAGATAGGTGAAAAATATGCCGATAAACAGGAAACCAATTTGTCTGATACTTTTGAAGAATTCGGCACACTTCCTGCTGATAGAAAAGCGGGAAATTCATTAACTGCTGAAATTTTTGAAATGATTGAAAATGGTAGCAGTGATTACGAAATTTTGACTACATATCCGAGTGCATTAAAGAGTATAGAGCCTATCAGAAAAGCAAGGCAAGTTCTTGAAGAAGAAAAAGTAAAGAAAACATTCAGAAACTTGAAAGTATATTATTATTGGGGCAAAACGGGAACAGGAAAAACACGCACTGTAATGGAAAGACACGGATATGAAAATGTTTACAGAGTAACAAACTATGAACACCCGTTTGACAATTACAACGGACAGAAAGTTATATTGTTTGAAGAATTCAGGAGCAGTTTAAAAATAGGGGATATGCTTACATATCTTGACGGCTACCCTGTTATGCTCCCTTGCAGATATGCAAATAAAGTTGCATTATTTGATACTGTTTATTTTGCTACAAATATTCCGATTGAAGAACAGTATGAAAATGTACAGGACTATGAGCCTGAAACATACAAAGCATTTTTAAGAAGAATACACGAAATAAAAGAAATAACGCAATTAGAATATCAAATTGAAGATACAGAAGAATTTGAAATAATAGATTAATTTGAAATTTGAAAGGAGTGTACTATGTTTGACGATTACCCTGATATTTTAACCGTGCAAGATATTATGCAGGCTTTAGATATAGGGCGTAATAAAGCATATGATATGCTAAAACATAATCAAATTAAAAGTATAAAAATCGGAAGCAGTTACAGAATTCCGAAAACTTTTTTGATTGAGTTTGTATATAAAACTGTATCGGCTTAATCTATCTGTCAGAAAGGAGTTAAAAATGACAGGAAGTCTACAAACGAAAAATAATTCAATATATGTTGTTTTAAATATATATGATGATAAAGGAAAACGACATAGAAAATGGATAAAAACAGATTTAAATAACAAAAGCGGAATAAGGGAAAGGGAACAGAAATTGCGTGAAGTTTTATCTTCTTACGATGATGACCCTAAAATATCTAATTTAAAAATTCTTTTTTCTGATTATGTTAATATTTGGCTAAAGGAGTCCAAAATTAAAGTTGATAAAGTTACATATCAGCATTATGAAAATGATGTTAAAAATCATATATTACCATATTTTGAAGATAAGAAAACAAAATTAGTTGATGTTGACCGTCAAGTTCTACAATCTTATTTTATTCACAAACACGAAAACGGTAGATTAGATGGAAAAGGCGGATTATCAGCCAAAACATTAAGACACCATAAAAACATAATTCATCAGACTCTTGAACTTGCTGTAATGAATAAAATTATTTTAAGCAATCCTTGTAATAATATTACACTTCCTAAGGTTGAAAAAAATACATACAAGTTTTTCAATTTAGAAGAAACAAAAGAATTTTTAAATGCTGTTAAAAATGAGCAATTATATCCATTGTATTTATTTACTGCACTTTATGGCTTGCGTCGTAGCGAGGTTTTAGGAATAAAGTGGGATAGTATAGATATAAATGCAAAAAGGTTTACAATTCAGCATACAAGAACAAGGTGTAATGAAATAATTGAAAAGGATAAAACGAAAACAAAATCAAGTTTGCGGAGTTTCCCTTTATCTGATGACATTGTAAACTTACTTGTTAAGTTAAAATTACAAGAAA
>CABUAS010000084.1 GCA_902489595.1 uncultured Oscillospiraceae bacterium
AAAAGAATGTTTTATCTGTTAGTGTTGATAAAATAGTATCACCCGCTCAGGCTGAAGAAGAGGAAGTTGACACATCAACAGATGTATTTCCTGAAAGTTCAAACGGTCATCTCTGTGACTGGGCAACAGAACGCACACAGTCTGCTCAGGTTAATGAATACATAAAAAAGAATAATATTCCTTTAAATGACATTACAGTCGGCATAATAGACCAAGGCATTGATTATAACCACGAATTTTTGCAGGGCAGAATCAAGAGAACATATTTTAACTCGTCAACTGACGGCAATGAAAATGATGAACTTGATGTTATTGATGGTCACGGAACGGCAGTAAGCAGTGTTGTAGTTGATAATACACCCGAAAGTGTATCAGTTGCAATGTATCGAGTTCTTGATGATGAATGGGAAAATTCTGTTGCAGGTATCACTATGGGCATTTTACAAGCAATAACAGATAATGTTGATATTATTAATATCAGCTTAGGATATACCGATAAAGACGATATAACTAAATCAGCTTGTGATCTTGCTTATGAAAGAAATATTCCTATTGTTGCTGGTACAGGTAATGAGGGTTATGATATTGTTACTACACCAATGGCTCCTGCAAACTTATCTAAAAGTATATCTATTGTAGCAACCAACAAAAATAATAGAAATTGTTATTGGTGCAGTAGCGGACTTGCCGTAGACCTCTCAGCACCCGGAGAAGAAATCAATGTTGCAGTTGCTAATAATAGATATGATGTTTGGGATGGCACTTCTTTTGCATCACCTTGTGTTGCGGCTGTCATCGCAACTATAAAATCTATTCATTATGATTATTCATATGATTATATTGAAAACAGGTTGAAAGAGACCGCTATGTCTCTCGAAATTTATTCTGACAACAGTATATTAAATGTTGACGGTTATAAATTTCCAAAGTATCTATATAGTTTAGATTACGGCAAAGGTATGATACAAATCGGTAAAGCTTTGGGATTTGAAATTCCTTCAGCTCCCAAATGCAATTATCAAAGCGGAAATTATATTGATGAAATACAGATTGAGCTTAAATCCGATTATCCGATATATTATACCCTTGACGGTTCATATCCCTCAGCTTCAGGTACACTTTATACAGAGCCTATCACAATTTGTGAGGATACGGATTTAAGAGCCGTTGCCTATGATGAAAACAATCTCATTCAATATAGCAATGAACTTGAATGTGAATATCAGATTTTCAACCAAGGTACGGATGATATGTTTGAAATAAATGAAAACGGCTGTATTACGCAATATATAAATAAAGGCGCAATCACTAATTTATCTGTTCCGAGTGAAATCAACGGAATACATGTAAAAACATTTACAGGTAAAATCTTTAATGACAATACAATTAGTAAAATCGTTTTCCCGGATACGTTGGAAGAAATACCTGAAAGTGCATTTGCAGATAATACTAATTTATTTTATGTAAATACTGGTGGGGCAAAAACCATTCAAAGAGCTGCATTTTTCAAAAACTTAAAATTACATACAATTGATATGCCTAATGCTGAAGGAATTGAAACAGGAGCATTCAGTAATTGCAGCGGCATATATGACGGATTTTATGTAAACGCACCAAAACTGAAATATATTCAAAAGAATGGCTTTTATTCTTGTTCACATTTTGGTATTGAAGCACCGGAACTTGAATACCTTTACAGCACCTCTTTTTGCCAATCCGCCATTAGATATGCAGATTTTCCTAATTTGAAATCCATTGAAAAAGACGGAATAACCCGTGCTCCTTTTTATGAGTGTTCATTACTAAAAGTAATAAATGCACCTAATCTTGAAAATAATGCAGCAAATACAATAATGATTAACTGCAATCAGGTTCAATATATAAATTTACCGAAATACACAGGAAAATTATCAAGTGATACCGAATATAAATATTTGAATTATTACAATGTTTCTAAAGAAACAGCCGAGTTAAGCGGGCTTGATTATTATGATGTTAATGCACTCGGCGGCTCAATAAGGGTAACAGACGCAGGACTCAGATTCGGTTTCTCATTCAATGAAAGTCAGACTGACAAGGTTGAAGAATATGGCTTTGTATATGCTCTTGGTAATGTAGACCCATACAGCCTTTATGTTGAAGATACCAATCAAAGCAATGTTTATAAATTAAAAGCAAATAACCGTATCACCCACGAAAATAACACAACAACATATAATCTTGTGTTTACAGACATACCAAAAACGGCATACGAAAGCCAAATTTCTGCAAGAACTTATGTTAAGATTGACGGTATGTATTTCTATTCAGATAAGCTGTGCTATTCATTTAATGATATTGCAAATGCCGTGCTTGCCGATGGAGAAATAGACCAAAACACAAAAGATAAATTAGGTAAATTATTGGAGGTATAATTATGAAAGAGATTTACACAAAACCAATCGCAGAGCTTGAAGAATTTAAAACGGTTGATGTTATCACAACAAGCGGTAATCCCGGTGATGATAACGATACACCGTTTCCGCAATTATAATTTTGTAAATTGAATGAAAAACGAACCCTTGGGCAATACGCTCTCGGGTTCGTTTTTCTGTATTGTTTTATTAATTGTCTAATCAAATAATACCGTGCTGAAATAGCGTTCGCCCGTGTCGGGAAGAACGGTAACAACTGTTTTGCCCTTGCCGAGCCTTTTTGCAAGCTTGATTGCGGCAGCTACGTTTGAGCCGCTCGAAATGCCGCACATAATGCCTTCTTCACATGCAAGGCGTTTTGCCGTTGCAATGGCCTCTTCATCTGAAATCACGCAGATATTATCGTAAATTCTTGTGTTCAGATTTTCGGGAATAAGTCCGTCGCCGATACCCATCTGAAGATGTGTGCCTATTGAACCTCCGCTTAAAATAGCTGCATTTGCCGGCTCAACTGCCCAAATTGTGATAGCAGGATTCTGCCTTTTAAGCACCTCACCGATACCGCTGATAGTTCCGCCTGTGCCGACCCCGCTGCAAAAACCGTCAATATCGCCGCCGACCTGTTCAAGAATTTCAGTGGCAGTGTGGTAAATGTGTGCTTTCGGATTGTCGGGGTTTTCAAACTGACCGGGAATATAAACACGAGGGTCTTCTTTTGCCATTCTTTCGGCAGTTGCCATACATTCTGCAATGCATTTGCCAATGTCGCCGTCGTCGTGAATTAAAATAACTTCTGCACCGTAATTCTGCACAAGCTTGCGCCTTTCTTCCGATACCGAATCGGGCATAATAATTTTAACATTATAGCCTTTAACTGCGCCCACAAGCGCAATGCCGATACCCTGATTGCCGCTTGTAGGTTCAACAATAATTGTATCTTCTTTGATTATGCCTTTTTCCTCTGCACATTTGAGCATATTGTAAGCTGTTCTTGTTTTTATCGAACCGCCGATATTTACGCCCTCATACTTTACAAGAATCTGTGCATCGTCAGGGCCTGTTTGCTTGTTTAGTCTTATCATCGGTGTGTGGCCGATAGCGTCAAGAATATTGTTGTATACCATAATTTTCTCCTGTAGTTTTTCATATAAATGGGAGGGCAAATATACCCTCCCTTACATACCATTATATGCTGTATGCGCGTTTAAATGAACCTTTCAAAAATCGTTCTGCTCATTCTGTCTGCGAAATTTTCAATATCTATTTTTCTGCTTTCCATAACAGATGAAATAACAACACCAACGATTGCATTTGATATAAATTCAATGGCAAATTTAGTGTCTTCTGCCGAAAAACGATTTGATTTAACAATTTTCGGGTAAAACGCAATAATAAATTCCATTGTGCTGTTTCTTAGCAGTTTAATTGCAACTGCGCTTAGTGACGATTTTAAATATTTTTCAATAAAAAATCTGTTATTCTCAATGTAATTCAGATAAAGAACAGTTGCGTCTTTTACATTTGATGCGGATTTTGCCTGCCTTAAACATTCGGCGGTTCTCTCTTTTATACTCCAGTTTATCAGAGCCTCAATATCCGCAAAATGATAGTAAAAGGTCTGCCTGCTTATTTCACATTCTGAAACAAGCGTTGTAACAGTAATTTTGTCAAGGTCATTTTCTTTTAATAATTCCGTAAATTTTGCAAGAATTAAGCCTTTGGTTGCTTTAGCCATAACAGTCACCTATACAAATCCTTATTATTGTTTAAAAATATAGTATCATAAAATATGGAAAAAGGCAACATTTTATCAAAAACTTTACAATTTGTTGATAATTGTAACAGAAATTATTTTTCAAGTTCTGATAAAAGATCCTTGTATTTTGAATTAAGAACGCTCTTTTCTTCGCTTGATGACGCCATTTTATTAACTGCGGCCGCAGTTTTGTTGGATGGGGCAATAGTTCCTGCACCTGCAACACAGCCTCCGGGGCACGCCATACCCTCAAGCAGATAACCGTCCAGTTTGCCTGCCTTTGCCATCTGCAGCATCTTTTTGCAGTCGGGCAGGCCTTCGGCGCGCATTGTAAGCACTTCACGGTCGGGGGCGATTTCTTTTATTGCGTTTTCAACTGCTTTTGCAACACCTCCGCTTACGGCAAAGCCGTTGCCGTCGCCGCTTGCCTCGTAAAAACTTTCGCTTTCTTTACATTTTGAAATGTCTATTTCTCTTGCGTCAAGAATGGCGCTGAATTCCTCAAAAGTAAGCACAAAATCTACGTCACTGCGTATCGTTCTGCGGCTTGCCTCAAGTTTTTTTGCGGCGCATGGACCTATGAAAACAACTTTGCAGTTTGGGTGCTGCTTTTTGATAAGTCTGCCTGTAAGAACCATAGGGGTGAGCGCCATTGAAATATACGTGGCAAATTCGGGGAATAATTTTTTAGCCATAACAGACCAGGCAGGGCAGCAGGAGGTTGCCATAAACGGTTGTTTTTCAGGCACTTCTTCAAGAAAATCGTTTGCCTCCTGAATTGTGCACAAATCTGCGCCGACTGCAACTTCAACAATATCTTCAAAGCCGAGTTCTTTAACAGCTGTTCTGATCTGCCCCGATGTAACATTGCCGAACTGACCTGCAAACGCAGGCGCAATAGCGGCGTAAACGGGAGTGTCGCTTTTAAGCGCAGTAATTGTCTGGAAAATCTGGCTTTTGTCAATAATAGCGGCAAACGGGCAGTTAACAAGGCACATTCCGCAGGATACACATTTGTCATGGTCAATTTCCGCTCTGCCGAATTCGTCAGAGGAAATAGCATTCATACCGCAGACTTTTGCGCACGGGCGTTCCTGCTTAACGATTGCTTTGTAGGAACAAGCCTTGATGCACATTCCGCATTTTATGCATTTGTCTTCATCAATATGTGATTTGCCGTTTACGATTGAAACTGCGCCTTTCGGACATACTTCAACGCATGGGTGTTCAAAGCAGTTCTGGCAGGCGTCTGTAACAAATACTCTGTTTTCGGGGCATTTGTTGCAGGCAAATTTTATAATGTCAATCAACGGTGCCTCATAATATTTTTCGTCGATAAGGCTTTCGTCAATGCCATCGCATATAGATGAAAAATCGTCAAATTTACGAAGTGAAAGTCCCATAGCGGCACGCAGTCTTTCGCCCACAACCGCTCTTTCAAGGAAAACGCTTTCACGGTATTGTGCAATTTCTCCGGGAATAATTTTGTATGGTAGATTTTCAAATTTGTTAGGGTCCCAGCCTTCATAAGCAAGCCGTGCAACCTCTGTAAAAATTTGTTTTCTGATTCGAGATTTTGTTGTTTTAATTCCTCTCATATTTTCAATCCTTATATATTTGTAATATTTATTGACTATGATAACATTTTGTCAAATTAAAATCAATATATTAATTGAAATTGGTATGAATTTATACTAAAATATAATCATATGGGGTGGTATTTTGGCTAATAAATTAACAACGCTTAATTCTCTTGAAAAAGTGCTTGAGCACGAACTTGATTTCAATTTCAGAATTAATGAAAAGAAAATAATTACTGTAGATGAGTTCAACACCTGCCTTAAAGAACCGTTTTATAAAAACGGGGGCAATATTTTTTACAGGGGCGAGCGTATCAACAGCTCTAAAAGAACGCTTACGCCCACGCTTTTAAGGCACAGCGATGAAATTTTTAAAAACGGCGAAGTTATTGTTAATATTGATTATGATTATTTGTTGAATTTTTACAGGGGAAAGGGCGATTATCTCGATTTTTACAGATATATTTTCGGCACGGCGTCAAAGTACAGAATGTTTGAAATCTGCTCGTTTTCACAGCATTATCTTGATATGTCGCCTTTTATAGATTTTACAAAATCGCTTTTTGTTGCAATGTCATTTGCACTTAAAAACCGTGATGCTTTTACAGATGATATTGTTGTTTACACTGTTGAAATTGATGATAAAGAGCATTATACAGATGATATTGTAACGGCAGAGTGCTGGCTTCACGATTATAAGGTAACTATGTTCAATTCGCCCGAAAATATTATGAAAGGCAGAATGGGCATTTCGTCTGTAAGGGAGTCGATAGAGGCGATGGAGGCAAGGTCAAAAGCTACTTCGCCCACTGCTAAATTTATAGATATTCCGACAAATGATTTGATTAAGTTTCAGCAGGGCGTGTTTATGCTGCTTACCGATTACAGTATGTTTTATGATTCGTATCTGACGAAAAGTATAAGAGAAAATTTTCATATTACAAAGTACATTATCAGTAAAGATATCTGTCCGAAACTGCTTGATGTTATTCTTGCCGAGGCACCGTGGTATCAGTATGACTGCCTTCTTGATATAAAAAAAGCCGTTTCAAAAGTAATTGAAACAGACAATCATTATCGTATTTTGAAAGAAAGATTAAACGGAAAATAATCAGAAGGGCGGATGAGGACATCCGCCCTTACAGCAGGGGTCGATGTAACCCCTTTATTTTATTAAAAATTGCCGATATTGCAGACTTTACCGAAACCGTAAAGGATTTTGGTTGCGTGGATACGCTGTGTTGCACCCTGAGGATTGAGTTCACCGCTTTGTGTGCCTGTTATCATACCGTTAAAGTTTGCCCACTGCATTGCTTCAACTGCCCAAGCGTGAACACTGTTAAAATCGGGATATGAGGCAAGATTTACATTTTTATATGCATCATCGCCGAGCGTACCGTTATCCTTTGCATATCTGAACAGGAATGATG
>CABUAS010000085.1 GCA_902489595.1 uncultured Oscillospiraceae bacterium
ACTCATTCTCTCGCAAGTTAATTATTTATTTGTCTAAACTTTGGGGTTCACTTTATTATGCCTCGGTGATGTTTTTTTGTTTACATTATTTGATTAACCCTCGTAATCGTCTTCGTTTGCCCAGTTGTGCCAGATGTTCTGCACATCTTCGTTTTCTTCAAACATTTCAATCATTTTGCCCATTTTATTGATGTCTGTTTCATTTTCAAGCGCAGTGAGTGTAGACGGAATGTACGCAGGTTCACTGCTGATTGTTTTGAATCCTTTTGCCTCAAGTGCGTCGCGGATTGCACCTACTTCGTTTGCGTCGGTTCTGATTTCAAAAACGTCTTCATCGTCGGAAATAAAGTCTGTAGCACCTGCTTCAATAGCCTCCATCATAAGTGTTTCTTCATCAACATCTTCTTTTTCGATAAGAATAACACCTTCACGGCTGAACATAAATGTAACAGAACCGGGGTTGCCCATATTTCCGCCTGCCTTGTCAAAGTAATGCCTTACTTCGCCTGCGGTTCTGTTTCTGTTGTCTGTCAGCGCTTCAACTATAACTGCAACGCCTGACGGACCGTAGCCCTCGTAAACGATTTCTTCGTAGTTTGCATTGTCTGAGTCGCCTGCTGCTTTTTTCAGCATACGGTCAATGTTGTCGTTCGGTACATTGTTCTGCTTTGCCTTTGCAATAACATCTCTTAATTTTGCATTGTTGTTAGGGTCGGGACCGCCGTTTTTAACAGCAACGGCAAGCTCACGGCCTATTTTTGTAAATACCTTTGCTCTTGCAGCATCGTTGGCACCCTTTTTTCTTTTAATGGTGCTCCATTTATTATGTCCGCTCATTTTATCACTCCATTTAAACGAATTTTTAACACAATGATTTTAGCACATCAATAATATTCTTGCAATACCAAATTAAATTTTATTATATATTTTATACTTAATTTGGTGTTGTATATTTACTTTAATTGTGTTATTATATACGGGTATAAATATAAATTCTCAGGAGGAACAGAATATGTATTCAGATTACTACGATTCAATTTCAAAGGTTGCTGAAACAGATAAGGAGGTTGCTGACGCAATGGCGCTTGAATTAAAGCGTCAGCGCGAAAATATCGAACTTATTGCATCTGAAAATCTTGTTTCACCGCAGGTTATGGCTGCTATGGGCAGTGTTTTAACCAATAAGTACGCAGAGGGTCTCCCTCACAAGCGTTACTACGGCGGCTGCCAGTTTGTTGATGTTGTAGAAGAAATAGCAATCAAAAGAGCGTGTGAACTTTTCGGCGCTAAGTTTGCAAATGTTCAGCCTCATTCTGGCGCACAGGCAAACACGGCAGTTTATCTTGCTTTGCTTAAACCGGGCGACACTGTAATGGGTATGGCTCTTGATAACGGCGGTCATTTAACACACGGTTCACCTGCAAATATCAGCGGTAAGTATTTCAATTTTGTACCTTACGGCGTAAACGACGAGGGCTATATTGACCTTGCTGATTTTGCAAAGCAGGTAAATAAGGTTAAGCCGAGACTTGTTGTTGCAGGCGCATCTGCTTATCCGCGCGAGATTGATTTTAAAACAATGGCTGATATTGCACACGCAAACGGTGCAATGTTTATGGTTGATATGGCTCATATTGCAGGCCTTGTTGCCGCAGGCCTTCACCAGAGCCCGATTCCTTATGCAGATGTTGTAACAACAACTACTCACAAAACTTTAAGAGGACCGAGAGGAGGCCTTATCCTCTGCAACAACGAATACCTTGCCAAAAAACTGAATTCAGCAGTATTCCCGGGCACACAGGGCGGTCCTTTAATGCACGTTATCGCAGGTAAGGCAGTATGCTTCGGCGAGGCTCTCAAGCCTGAATTCAAGGAATATCAGCAGAGAGTTATCAATAACGCTCAGGCACTTGCAAAGGGACTTATAAGCCGTGGACTTAACCTTGTTTCGGGTGGTACTGACAATCACCTCGTGCTTCTTTCACTTATCGGCACAGGCGTTACAGGCAAGGAACTCGAGGCAAGACTTGATGATGTTCATATCACTCTGAATAAAAACACAGTTCCTAACGAGCCTCTTTCACCGTTTGTAACATCAGGTGTTCGTATCGGTACTCCTGCCGCTACCACAAGAGGTCTTAACGAAGATGATTTTGAAAAGATTTCAGAGTATATTTATCTTGCCGTTACAGATTTTGAAAATAAGAAAGATTATATCAAAAACGGAGTAGCAGAAATCTGTGCAAAATATCCCCTTTACGAGTAATTTAAAAGTAATAACGATTGACGGGAAGTGAAAAAATGAAATTTATTGCTATGATTTTCGGCGCAGTTATGAATTTAATATATTCGGTTTTCAAGTGCCGGAAAACAAGAAATGTCATTTCATTCATTTCCCGTCAGAGCGAAACTCCGTCAATGGATTTCCGCTATCTGATTAATGAAATCAAAACAAATTATCCGCAGTACGAGGTTGTTGTGCTTTGTAAAATGATACCCTCGGGTATCGGCGGTAAAATTAAATATGTGTCTGAAATGTTCAGGCAGATGAAGGTTATGGCAGTATCCAGGGTCGTTGTGCTTGACGGATACTGTATTTTAGCGTCTATGCTCAGTCATAAAAAAGAGCTGAAAATCTTGCAGATATGGCACGCTCTCGGTTCATTCAAAAGGTTCGGCAAGTCCATTCTTGATATGGAGGGCGGCAAATCAACCGCTACTGCCGAGGCTTTTAAAATGCACAGAAATTATGACCTTATTGCAACGAGCGGCGACGCCTGCGTGCCTAATTTCGCCGATGCCTTCGGCTATCCCGAGGATAAGTTTATCCCTATCGGCATTCCGAGAATGGATTACCTTACAAGCGAGGAAGAAAATGAGCGATTAAAGCAGAACATTTTTGTAAAATATCCCGAATTGGATAACGGCAAAAAAACAATACTTTACGTGCCTACGTTCAGAGATACCGATGAAGATACAAAGGCACTGCGCAAAGCAAGCGAAGACCTTGTAAATCAGGTGAATTATTCCGAATACAATCTTGTTGTAAAGCACCACGTTGTTGATACAAACAAGGAAGAAATTTATATTGATTCAAGAATGAATAAAATTGTCGGCGAAGAGTTTACGGGTATGGATTTTATGGCTGTTGCTGATGCTGTTGTAACGGATTACAGCTCAATAATTTATGAGGCTCTGCTTAAAAATCTGCCGATTTATATCTATTGCTTTGACAGTGAAAAATACCTTGATGAGCGCGGATTTTATATTGATTTCTGGCGTGATATTCCTGCCGTTTATTCAAAAAATGCAAAGGGCATATGCGAGCATATTGCACTTGGAAAAACGGCGGATTCAGATAAAACAGATGCCTTTAAAAAGGCGTATGTAAATAAAAGATTTGATTCAATTACACAGGTTTACGGCGTTCTGATTGATGAACTTGCCAGAGGAACCTATGACGGAAGATATAATTATAAGAAAGAAAACCTGACTGATGAGTAAGTTAATGTCGCTTGCATATCCTGCTTTGCAAAGAATGCGGTATGCAAAGTTTATTTCACTTTTCAACGGCTTTAAAAAACTGCCGCTCAATGATAAAAAAATTCTGATGTTTACCACATCGCGCGGTAAGCTCGGCGGCAATCTGCTGGCTATAAAAAATTATATTGAAAAAAATTCCCTGCCGTTTGAAATCACTGTTTTTACAAGTATTAATATGCCTGATTTAAAAACGGTTGCAAAGGAAATGGCTCAGAGCAGATTTATTTTTGTTGATGATTATGAGCCGATGGTTTACACAATCACTCTGCGTGATAAGCAGGAGCTTGTTCAGGTGTGGCACGCAATGGGTGCTTTTAAAAAGTTCGGCTACAGCAGAAGCACGGCGAACAAAGCGTCGCTTACTCACAAAAATTACACCAAAGCAATCGTTTCTTCAAAAGAACTTACGGGTATTTATGCCGAGGCTTTCGGCATTGACGAGAGCAGGGTTTACCCCATCGGCGTGCCGAGAACAGATGCGCTTTTTGATGAAAAATATAAGGCTGAAACCATAGCAAGACTGTATGATAAGCAGCCGCTTTTAAAGGGTAAAAAAATCTGCCTTTTCGCCCCCACCTTCAGGGGCAACAATGTAAATGACGGGTATTACCCCGAAGATTTTTTTGATGCCGAAAAATTTGCAAACAGTCTGCCTGATGATTGGGCAGTTATTATAAAATACCATCCGTTTATTAAAAATACGCCCGATATTCCCGACAGTGTTAAAAACCGTGTGTTTGATTTTACCGATGAGAGGGATATCAACGATATTCTGTTTATAACAGATGTTCTTGTAACAGATTATTCGTCTGTTATTTTTGAAAATGCAATTATCGGCAATGCCCTTGTGCTTTATGCTCCCGATTTGGAGGATTACACGGGCGATCGGGGCTTTTATTTTGATTATAGTACCTATTCCTACGGCACTGTTGTCAAGGATAAAAACAGTCTTGCAGATGCCGTTTTAACTGCAAAATGCGACTGTGGTGAGGCGGAAGAGTTTAAAAAGCGTTTCGTGTCACTTTGCGACGGTAATTCCTGTAAGCGTTTTGCAGAAGAAATTTTGAAATAAGGCGAAAAAATGAGTTATAAATTATCTGATAAATATGCAAATCTGAAGCCATCTGCCGTCAGGGAAATTTTAAAGGCAACAAGTCAGCCGGGTATGATTGCCTTTGCAGGCGGTTCACCTGCCGTTGACGCATTTCCCTGCAAAGAGGTGGAGCTTCTTTCAAATAAAATACTGACAGAAAATCCCGTTTCGGCGCTTGTTTACGGTGTTTCCGAGGGCTATGAGCCTTTAAGAAAACAGGTTTCCGATTGGCTTAAACGCCGTGAAAATGTCGGCACCGATGATGACAGTGTTATCATCACTTCGGGCGGTACGCAGGTTATGGATATTGCCACAAGAATTCTTACCACCGAGGGTGATACGGTTATCTGTGAAGACCCGTCTTTTATAGGCTCGCTCAACTGTTTCCGTTCTCACGGCTGCAATCTTGTCGGCGTGCCGATTGATGATGACGGAATGAATATTGAGGCGCTCGAAAAGGCTGTTTCTGAAAACCCGAATGCTAAATTTATTTATACAATCCCTAATTTTCAGAATCCGGGCGGAACAACATTAAGCCTTGAAAAGCGTAAAAAAATGTATGAAATCGCAAAGGCAAATAACCTTGTTATTCTCGAGGATA
The DNA here is from genome assembly GCA_902489595.1 of uncultured Oscillospiraceae bacterium. Lineage (GTDB taxonomy): Bacteria > Bacillota > Clostridia > Oscillospirales > Acutalibacteraceae > Eubacterium_R. Next base: position 5,238 of record CABUAS010000085.1, read on the forward strand.
ATCCTTACGGCAATTTAAGGGTAGACGGTGATGACGTGCCTGCAATCAAGTCAATGGATACTGACGGAATTGTTATTTATGCAGGCTCATTTTCAAAAATTCTTGCCCCGGGAATCCGTGTTGCATACGCCGTCGTGCCCAGTAAAATGGCAGGCGCATTTACTATCGGCAAGCAGGTGTCGGACGTTCACACGGGCGTGCTTAATCAGATGATTGTGTCACGCTGGTTTGATGAATATGATGTTGACACTCATATTGAAAATATAAGAAAAATCTACAGGCACAAGCTTTCGCTTATGTGTGACTGCCTTGATAAATACTGCGGTGATTTTATTACTTATGTCAAGCCGCAGGGAGGACTTTTCATCTGGGCAAAGCTTGATGAAAAAATCAATATGCTTGACTACGTGAACAGCCTTGTTGAGAAAAAGGTTGCCGTTGTGCCCGGTACGGCATTTATGGTTGATGATACAAAGCCCTGCAGTTACATCCGCCTTAATTTTTCAACGCCGAGTGATGATGATATTATTGAGGGCGTTAAAATTATGGGCGAAACTGCAAAAGAATTTATATAGAGGAAATCATTATGGAAGAAATCAAAGTTGAAAAGAAAAAAAGAAGTCTGTCTTTAATTCAGCCGACATCGGTGCCGACGCTCGGCAATTACCTCGGCGCAATGAAGGGCTGGCCTGCTTTTCAGGAGGAGTTTGAAACTGTTTACGGCGTTGCCGATTTGCATTCAATCACCGTAAGGCAGGATCCGCAGAAGCTCAGAAAGCAGACGATGGAGCTTTATGCAATGCTGCTTGCAATCGGTCTCGAACCTGAAAAAGGTATTATCTTTATTCAGTCACACGTGCCTGCTCATTCACAGCTCGGCTGGTTGCTTAATTGTTATACGCAGTTCGGCGAGCTCGGCAGAATGACACAGTTTAAAGATAAATCCGCTCAGCACAGTGATAATATCAACGCAGGTCTTTTTACATATCCGTGCCTTATGGCGGCAGATATTCTGCTTTATCAGGCTGATATTGTGCCGGTCGGTGCAGACCAGAAACAGCATGTTGAAATCTGCCGTGATATTGCAAACCGTTTCAACGGCATTTACGGCAATGTGTTTAAAGTGCCTGAGCCGTATATTCCGAAAAGCGGTGCAAGAGTTATGAGCCTTGCAGACCCTACAAGAAAAATGAGCAAGTCCGACCCGAACCCGAAGGGTACTGTTTATCTTACAGATGAACCGAATGTGATTATGAAAAAGTTCAAATCTGCTGTTACCGACAGTGAGATGAGCGTTCGCTACGCAGAGGGCAAAGACGGTATCAATAATCTTATGACGATTTATTCTGCCGTTACGGGTGACAGCTTTGAAAAGATCGAGGCAGACTTTGCAGGCAAGGGCTACGGCGATTTCAAATCGGCAGTAGGCGAGGCAGTTGTTGAGGAATTAAAGCCTGTTCAGGAAAAATTCAAACAGCTTATGAACGATAAGGCATATCTCACCGAATGCCAGAAAAACGGCGCAGATTTTGCATCACGTATCGGTCAGCGCACGCTTAATAAAGCAATGAAAAAAATCGGATTTTTGCTTCCGTAAATTTGGATGAATTTATAATATTATTGTAGGGGAGGGTCTCTGTGCCCTCCCGTAAAATCAAATAACGTTCAATGTAGGGGCAGATGTTATCCGCCCGTTGAAAATCAAATAATGTATTCGTAGGGGTCGGCGTCCTCGACGACCCGTAAAACCCAATACGCTTTACGTTCATGAACGGCATATGATCACATTTTATGGCGATTATATGCTTTTTTATTTATATTTTAATGCCGTTTGTTTAATTTAACCAAAAACAAAATTTATTTTTGTATTCCTTTTTGATTGACGGGTATGTGTTTACC
>CABUAS010000086.1 GCA_902489595.1 uncultured Oscillospiraceae bacterium
CGGAGAACAGGCAAATATCACGCTCAAAAAGGCGGTACATCGTGATCTCTCTGCCGTCATCAGACATAGTAAAAGCACGAATTTGACCGGAGAGCACAAGGAGCAGTCCCGTACAATTCTGCGAACCATTATGCAAGAGTTCACCTTTGCCGAATTTACGAACAAAAGACGAGCTTGTAAGCGTGTCTTGCTGTGATTTCGTCAGTTTATCAAATACCGGTAAGTATGTTAAGTAATTCATAAGCAGCGTCTCCTTTTTCCGTATTTTTAGTATAACATAGTTTCGGGCATATGTCAATAATATTAATTGACATATGCCACAAACGGTGCTATAATATATGATGAGGTGATGAAATGCCAAGAACGACGAAATGCCGCCGGGTGTGTTATTTTCCTGAAGTTCTTGAATTTTCTCCAACGGGAGCAGTGAGCGGGGAGCCAATTTTTTTGACAGTTGATGAGCTTGAAACCATACGACTGATTGACAAAGAAAATTTAAGCCAAGAAGAATGCGGGGCACAACTCGGCGTAGGCAGAACAACCGCACAGAAAATCTATGAAACCGCAAGGAAAAAGATAGCGGACGCACTTGTGCTTGGCTGTGCACTGAAAATTGAGGGCGGCGAGTTTCAGCTTTGCAGCGGCAGTACAGACTTTTGCTATAAAAAAGACTGTATCAAACGGCAAATTCAAAAAGAATACAAAACAGAAAAAGGAGTAAATATTATGAGAATCGCAGTAACTTACGAAAACGGAAACATCTTTCAGCATTTCGGTCACACCGAGCAATTTAAATTGTACGATATTGAAGACGGCAAGGTCATTAAAACAGAGCTGATAGATACCAACGGTTCCGGCCACGGCGCACTTGCAGGCGTGCTCTCCGCTGTAAAAGCAGATGTACTTATTTGCGGCGGTATTGGTGGCGGCGCACAAATGGCTCTTGCACAAAGCGGAATAAAGTTCTACGGCGGTGTCAGTGGTAATGCCGATGAAGCGGTAAATGCTTTCGTTGCCGGAAATCTTGCTTTTAATCCTGATGTGCATTGTGAACACCACGATCATGAACACGGCGGGGAATCCCATACCTGCGGCGACCACGGCTGCGGTCACGGACATTGCGGAAACCATTGAAAAATGTGATAACATCACAGAATTGTAATCTGAAATATGCTATTATTTAATTAAAAGAGGCGTAATATGAAGCAATATATATGTACAGTCTGCGGATATATCCATGAAACCGACGGCGAATTGCCCGATGATTTCAAGTGTCCGCTTTGCGGTGCGGGTAAGGATGCCTTTGTGCTGAAAGAGGAAACCCCTAAAGCAGAAGAAACCCTTGAAAAGCCGCATACAGAAAAAGAATTATCCCCAATGGAGATGAGCATCATTTGCTCCAATCTTGCAAGAGGTTGCGAAAAGCAGTATATGCCTGAAGAATCTGAAAATTTTAGAAAACTTGCAGACTTCTTCCGTCAAAAAGCAGAGCCTGTCAGCAATGCAGGCACAGAGGCACTGCTTGAATTGATTAATCATGATATTTCGGTAGGATTTCCTTACGGAAAAGCAGCTGCGGAAGAGCAGCCCGACCGTGGCGCACTTCGCTGTCAGGTGTGGGCAGAAAAGGTAACGAGAATGTTGCAGTCACTTCTCACCCGATATGAGGTTGAGGGTAACAAGATGCTTGAAAACACAGGTGTGTATGTCTGCACAGTCTGCGGATTTGTATTCGTTGGCGATGCGCCGCCTGCGCTTTGTCCCGTCTGTAAAGTTCCTGCGTGGAAGTTTGAAAAGATAGAAGGAGGTGCAAGATAATGGCAGATAAATATGCGGTACGAAACTTAAGGCTTTGCACAAAAGACTGTCTTTGCCTTTATGTCTGCCCTACCGGTGCTGCTGATACAGAGAACAGCATCATTGATCCGGATAAGTGTATTGGCTGCGGCGTATGTGCTGAGGCATGTCCTTCAGGCGCTATCTCTATGATGCCGAAAGAATTACCACCGCAACAGCCTAAAACGGATAAAGTGGTCGAAGCCTTGCGTGCTGTTGTTCAAAGCAAAGCAAAAGCTGAAAGCATAGCTTCTCAGTTGCCCGATACGCTTTCAAAGGCAGTAGCAAAATCATCCCGACTTATGGCAGAAGACCTTTGCCGTGAAGCAGGCTTTATGCTTCCGCAAAGCGCCAACACAAAGGAATTTTTGGAGCAGATAAAATCTTATCCTGATATTCCGATAGATGTAGTGGAAGCATTGCTCCATAACATTAATTTCAATGAAAATACAAAAAAGAAAGAGGTAACGAAAATGGCAAAATGGAAATGCACCGTATGCGGTTATATTCACGAGGGAGATACTCCTCCCGAAACCTGCCCTGTCTGCAAACAGCCGAAAGAAAAATTCGTAAAGCTTGAGGAAGAATCCAAGAACCCCTATGCCGGTACCAAGACCGAAAAGAATCTTTGGGAAGCATTTGCAGGCGAATCTCAGGCAAGAAACAAGTATACATACTTTGCTTCTGTTGCAAAGAAAGCAGGATTTGAACAAATTGCCGCACTTTTCCTGCAAACTGCTGAAAATGAAAAGGAACACGCAAAGCTGTGGTTTAAGGCTCTTGGTGAGCTTGGTGACACCGCCGAAAATCTGCTCCATGCAGCGGAAGGCGAAAATGCCGAGTGGACGGATATGTATGACCGCATGGCAAGAGAAGCTGATGAAGAAGGCTTCCACGATTTAGCCGAACAGTTCCGTGGCGTTGCTGCTATTGAGAAAGCACATGAGGAAAGATACCGTGCGCTTCTTAAAAATGTTGAAACCAAAGCAGTATTTGAAAAGTCCGGCGTAACGGTTTGGGAATGCCGTAATTGCGGACATATCGTTGTAGGTGCGACGGCTCCCGAAATTTGCCCTGTATGTAAGCATCCGCAGGCCTATTTTGAAGTTCGTAAAGAAAATTATTAAGGTGAATGAAAAATGAGAGAAAAGTTTTATATTTGCCGCCATTGCGGTAATTTGATCGGTCTTATTCACGATGCAGGGGTTCCCATGATGTGCTGCGGACAGAAGATGGAGGCGCTGGTTCCTAACACCACCGAAGCGGCAGGAGAAAAGCACTTGCCTTTTGTGAATTTGGAAGACGGTTCTGTTTATGTAAGGATCGGCGAAACAATGCATCCGATGACTGAGGAGCATTATATTCAGTGGATTTACCTTGAAACGGAGAACGGAGGTCAGCGGAGAGCCTTTAAACCCGGCGATACACCGGAAGCTACCTTTTGCACCGGCGAAGATAAACCTGTTGCAGTTTATGCTTACTGCAACCTCCACGGACTTTGGAAAACTGAAATCAAGTAAAAGTAAAATCGCCTGCCAAAACATCTTGGCAGGCGATTTGTCATATCTATTTAATTATATATAAGTTCAGCGTTTACAAGTTCTGTTGCTCGATTACGGATATTGTTCATCCGCCCAACCCACTCCATTTGATTTTCAGCTTTAAGTGCTTCGGTTACACCTTCACGCTTTGCCATCTGTTTAACAAACCGAAAAAGCATATCCTCTGCCTGCTTATCAATATCGGCAAGATAACTGTTCAGCTTTCCGCTTGTTAGCAAGTTCATATACAATACCCTATGGTTTTGCTTCAAGTATCGTTTGTGCCTCTGTCCCCATATACCAATATGTACTGTTTCTTCTTCAGGGAGAGTAATGTTTGGAAGAAGATAATCTCCAACTTGGCGGTATGTACCGCCGTTCTGCTCAAATAATGATTTTTCCATAGTGTTTTCCTCCTGTGTTTTATTGTATCTTCATCTTACAAAAGAAAAAGTAAAAACACCAATATGCCGATTATAAAATACAGCGTATCTGTTCTGTCGAAGATACGCTGTAAGATTTATATTTTTATTTCGGGAAATGTGGTTACTAATTGCTCATACATCTTTCGTGACGGCTGACGGACAGCGGTTTCCCATTTAGCATAGATACTGTAACAAATATTAGCTTTTTCCGCAAAAACCGTTTGATTCAATCCATATACTTTTCTGACTTCTCGTAATCTGTTGCTGTAAGGATAATCCATAAATCGTGCGAATTCATCAAAGAGCAGATTACTATCAATTTCAAGAATATCTGCAAATGCTACTGCAATTTGATATGGTATCGGAAATCGTCCACGCTCATACATCAGCACCGCTGCAGGTACAATTCCTACATTCTCGGCTAACTGCCGTGTGGTTAATCTTTTGCGTTGTCGGTAGTATCTAAGCATTGCAGCAGGAGTTGGTTCGTTAAGGATACTCTCAAAGCAAAACTTGAGGTGCATTAACATCTTACCGTGTTTGTACTCATACAGCCCTGTGTGATTGAGAATAGTGTCGCATTCGCACCAAAGTATCGCAGAAAAGAGATATACGGAAAAATCAAAAAAGATATTGGAGAAATAATCCGTAAATTGTGCGAACAAAAAGGTGTAGAAATCATCGAAGCCAAAGCGTGCAAAGACCACATACATCTTTTGGTGTCAATACCGCCGTATCTAAGTGTAGCACAATTTATGGGATATCTCAAGGGAAAAAGTACGTTGATGATTTTCGACCGACATGCAAATTTAAAGTATAAGTATGGCACATATTCTGATTTTTATAATTGAAAGAGTGTCAGCGTTGTGGTAAAATGTCAATTAAGTATAAAAAAGCGGCAAGGTGGTTTGTTTATGAATTTAGTTACACCAAAGTTTTATAAAGATTTTAGATGCATAGCAGGGGAGTGTCCCGATTCCTGCTGTCAGGGCTGGGAGGTTGATGCTGATGACGCCTCAATGGCTTATTACGGCACAATAAGCGGCGAAATCAAAAACAGAATAGACAGTGTGCTTGATAAGGATGAGTTCGGCAATACGATTTTCAGACTTACCTCCAATAAGCGCTGTCCGTTTCTTAACGATGAAAATCTCTGCGATATGCATATTGCAATCGGCGGTGAGCATACGCCTTATACGTGCAGAACTTTCCCTCGTTTTATTAATAATTACGGCGGAACACGTGAAATGGGAATTTCTTTTTCCTGTCCCGTAGCCTCTGAAATGATGTGGAATCTGCAGGAGGGTTTTGACTTTGAAACAACGGTTATAAACGAACTGCCCGAACTCAATGATATTGATGCAGAATTGTATTTTAAACTTTTAAAAGAGCGAAAAAAGTTCTATTCAATCGCCCGTGATAAATCATTTAGTATTGCCGAGCGTTTAATTAAAATGCTTGAATGTGCAGATAATTTGCAGTCTGAATTGGATGATTATAAAGACGGCACCGAGGATATTTCATTTAAAGAGGTTTTTACAAATCCCGAGGTTATCAATAATGAGTGGGTGGATAAAGTAAATAATTCAGCCTATGAGCCTGTTGTTGAAAATACAAAAAGCAATGAGAATATCATAATGTATTTTCTGTTCAGATATTTTCTTGAGGCGGTCTACGACCGTGATGTGCTTTCCAAAGTGAAAATGGCAGTTGCAGGTGTGCTCGTAACCTCGTTTTTCGGAAATGATGATTGGACAATTCACCTTTGGAGCAAAGAAACGGAACACAGTGATGTTAATATGGAGCGTTATAAAAAACTGCTTCGCACCGCATCTTCACTGTCGTACGATAATTTAATTGATTTACTAAAAAAGAACGGATGATTTTTATTCGTTCTTTTTTGTGTAATCATCAATTTTTTCAATCGCTTTTTTCAACGTGCGTTTTGTTGTAAAGCCTATATTGATTGTGTGCACCGTATCGCTTTTAAGATTAAAAATAATCAGCGAACTGCGTTCTGTAAAGCCTTTTCTGAGGCTTGCTTTTGTATCTTTGTATTCTTCAATACTTTCTATATCTTTGTAATAAATTACATTGTCATTATCTATTGCGTTGAATTCGCATCTGTCCTCGTAAAAAATAATGCCGTTTGAAAAAATTTCTTTTGTAAATAAGACAGCAAGAATAACGGCAAAAACAACCATAACGGCAAATATTATCGACATTGTATCTGCATTACCCGACGCTAAATCCTTAATCACAAATACCGAAATCCAGATTGAACCGATGTCAAGTACAGCCGCTATGAAAACCGAAAACGGTGATATTATTCTAAAAAAATCCTTTTTCATCAGTATTTTTTCTCCTTAAAATTTTTCAGAACCTCGCAGTTTTTAACAGTAAATTCTCTGCCGTTAAGATAACTTAGTGCATTTTCATCTTTAAAGCAGAATTTCAGCCTGTAACTGTAGAGCGCCTGACGGTATCTGCCGTGGTTTTCGCCGTACTTGCCGTCATTTATAAGAGGATGACCGATAGAGGCAAGATGTGCTCTTATCTGATGTGTTCTGCCTGTTATAAGGTCAATTTCAAGCAGTGATTTATCGTCATAATTGTCAAGAACAGTGTATTTTGTAACAATTCTTTTTGCATCGTCATCAGGTTTTTTTGAAACAGTAACCTTGTTTTTCTTCGTATCTTTGGTAAGGTAGCCTTCAAGTATTTCTGTTTCTTTCTCCATAATTCCCGAAACGGCGCAGAGATAGTATTTTTCAATTTCTCTGTTTTTAATTTTTTCGTTGAGAATTCTTAATGACTCGGCATTTTTGCAGGCAATAACAATTCCGCCTGTATTTCTGTCAATCCTGTTGGCAAGGGCAGGGGCAAAATTGTTTTCTGTCTGCGGATTCCACTCTTTTTTTTCAAAAAGATATCGTTTAACGGCTGATATTAATGTGTTGATATATTCATTGCCGTCAGGGTGACAGAGCATTCCGATTTTTTTGTTGAGCAGAATAATGTTTTCATCTTCATAAATGATGTCAATGTCTTTCGGCGCATTCAAAAAATCATAATGCACCTTTTTTTCTTCAAGCACATCATCTTTAAGATAAAGCTCAAGTATATCGCCGTTTTGAAGAAGATACGACGGGTCGGTTCTTTTTCTGTTGACCTTTATGTTCTTTTTTCGTATTTCCTTAAACATCAGTGATTTCGGCAGTTTAGGGAATTTTTTCTGAATGAATCTGTCAACCCTCTGGCCACAGTCATTGCTTGTTATTGTGTAAGATTTCATAAAAGATATTATATATTACATTT
>CABUAS010000087.1 GCA_902489595.1 uncultured Oscillospiraceae bacterium
TGAAATCGGTGATATTTATGAATAATAAAATTTCAGATTTAATAAGTACGGTAAATTCAGATGCTGTAATACTTTTGAATGAAAGCAATATGCACTATTTTTGCGGATTTTCGCCGAGCGAAGGTGTTATTTTACTGACTAAAGACGGTATCGGTTATCATATCGTTGATTCAAGATATACCGAAACTGCCGAAAAATATGCCGAGAAAACAGGACTTAATGTAATCGAAATCAACGCAAAATTCAGTGATACAGTCAAAGAGCTGTGCAATAAACACAATATCAAAACAATAGGATATGAAAATGAAACTATAACCCTTAAAGCATATAATTCCTATAAAAAAGCAACAAATTGTGAATTTATTCCTATCAATAACAGCCTTGCCGAAATGCGAAATATTAAAAGCAGCGAAGAAATTGAACTGATGAAACAGGCAAACAGTATTGCAGAAAAAAGCTTTATAGAACTGCTTAATCACATAGAAATCGGCAAAACTGAAAAAGAGCTTGCCTCGCTGTTTAATTATATTATGGCAAAAAACGGTTCTGACGGTTTATCTTTTGATACAATACTGCTTGCAGGAAGCCACACTTCCCTGCCGCACGGTGTACCGAGTGAAAGAAAAATACAAAACGGTGATTTTGTTCTGTTTGATTTCGGTGCAACTTATAAAGGTTATCATTCGGATATGACGAGAACTGTTGCAGTCGGCAGTGCAACAGATGAAATGAAAGAAATGTATAATCTTGTTCTTGATGCACAACTTGCAGGCATAAGCGCACTGAAAAGTGATGTAAAATGTGCAGATGTTTACAAAGCTGCTTATGATGTGCTTGAAACTAAGAATATGGGTAAATATTTCAGGCATTCGCTCGGGCACGGCGTGGGTCTTGACATTCACGAGGGCTACAGTGCATCACCGCACAGTGAAGACATATTTAAAGTTAATAATGTCACTTCTGTTGAACCGGGCATTTATATTCCCGATAAATTCGGTATCAGAATTGAAGATGTATGCATAGTTAAAGAAAACGGTTGTGAAAATATTTCAACGGTTAATAAGGAATTATTGATTTTGTAAAACGGTGCGTCGGGGACGACGCACCCTACGAAAAGGACTCAAAAAAGCACGGAGAAAATCCGTGCTTTTTTGTTATTCAACGATTTCGATAAATTTATAACCTGCGTTTTCAACTGCTGATTTAACGGCATCAGCGTCAATTTTTCCGCTTTCAACAGTTGCCCTGTTTTTTGTATGGTCTGCCTTAACTGTAAGACCAATATCTGCAAGCGCTTTAGTTACGTGCGCCTCACAATGACCGCACATCATACCATCAATCGTAATATACGGTTTCTTTTCTTTTTTGAATAAGCTCATATCAATTTCCTTCTTTCTTTTATTAATGATTGATTTATCAATATTTACTAAATTAAGCCTTAAGGCGTTAATAACTACACAAAAACTCGAAAAGCTCATTGCAGCCGCGCCGAGCATAGGGTTGAGCGTTATTCCAAACGCAGGATAAAGAACGCCTGCGGCGATTGGAATTCCGATAACATTATAAATAAATGCCCAGAAAAGATTTTCCTTGATATTTGTAAGCACTCTGCGTGAAAGATTGATTGATCTTACAACATCAAGCGGACTGCTTTTCATCAAAACAACATCGGCAGAATCTATTGCAACGTCCGTGCCTGCACCGATTGCTATGCCTGTATCGGCACGTGTTAAGGCGGGAGCGTCATTAATACCGTCACCAACCATTGCTACACTGCCAAAAGACTGAAGATTTCTGACCTGAGCCTCTTTTTCATTCGGCAGAACCTTGGCGATTACATTATCAATACCTGCCTGCTTTGCTATGGCGCTTGCAGTATTTTCATTATCGCCTGTTATCATAACAACTGCTACGCCCATATTATTTAACTGTTCAACTGCTTTGCGGCTGTCTTCTTTAATCGTATCTGCAACAGCAATAATTCCGAGAAATTTACCGTCATAAGCAAAATACAGCGGTGTTTTGCCCTCTTGTGATAACTGTTCGGCTTTAGATATGCTGATGCTGTCAATTTCTGCGTATTGCTCTATTAAATCAATATTACCGCCGACTGCAGTTTTGCCGTCTATATTACAAATAATTCCTCCGCCGACGATTGTTTTAAAGTCTTTACAATCTTTGGCGAAAACACTATTTTCTGCACAATAATTATTGATTGCTTTTGATAGAGGGTGTTCACTCTTCTTTTCAGCAGAATAAGCAATAGTAAGAAGTAAATCACTGTCATTTGAAATAATATCGGTAACAACAGGGTTGCCGTTTGTTACAGTTCCTGTTTTATCAAAGCAGACAACATCGGTTTTGCCTGCAACTTCAAGACTTTCCGCCGTTTTAAACAGAATACCGTTTTTAGCGCCTTTGCCGCTGCCGACCATAATCGCAACAGGCGTTGCAAGACCGAGTGCACAAGGACAACTTATAACAAGAACGGATATACTTCTTGCAAGAGAAAATCCAACTGATTGACCTGAAACAAGCCATACGGCAAGCGTTACAAGCGATATAGCAATAACAACAGGAACAAATACGCCTGAAACCTTATCGGCAATTTTTGCAATCGGCGCTTTTGTTGCTGACGCATCGACAACCATTTTAATTATTTTTGAAAGGTCTGTTTCACCTGCAACCGAAGTAGCACGGCATTTTATATAGCCATTCATATTTAATGTGCCTGCAAAAACTTTGCTGTTGATTTGTTTATCCGAGGGTATACTTTCGCCAGTCAGTGCAGACTCGTCAACAGATGATATTCCCTCTATCACAATGCCGTCGGCAGGAATGCTATCCCCTGCTTTAACAACGAAAACATCGTCAATAAGCAAATCATCGGCAGATATTGTTATTTCCTTATTATCTCTTATAACTGTTGCGGTTTTAGGCGCTAAATCCATAAGACCCTTAAGAGCATTTGTAGTTTTTCCTTTTGAATATGCCTCAAGTGTTTTGCCGACTGTAATTAATGTTAATATCATTGCCGATGATTCAAAATACAAATCGTGCAAATGATGCATAGCGCCGTTCATATCACCGTTTTTTATATCAACGGTCATAAGAAACATTACAACAGTACTGTAAATAAAAGCCGCTCCCGAGCCGAGCGCAACAAGCGTATCCATATTAGGCGCTTTATGAATTGCTCCTTTAAAACCGCTTATATAAAATTTTTGATTTACAATCATAATTGCAACGGTAAAAATTAATTCAAAAAGAGCAATTCCGATATAATTATCATTTAAAAATGAGGGCACACTCCAGCCCCACATCATATGACCCATTGAAACATACATCAGCGGCAGTAACAGAATAACAGAAACAATTAAACGCTTTACCATTTTTGAAGTTTCATTATCTTTAATTGTATCGGCAGAATTTTTTGTTTTCGTGTCTCCCTTAACGCTTGCACCGTAACCGACAGAAACAACAGTGTTTATAATTTCATCTGAAGAAACAGAGCCCGAAACATTCATAGAATTGGTTAAAAGATTAACGCTGACAGTATCAACATTCTCAAGTTCAGACACTGCCTTTTCAATTCTTGCGCTGCAGGCAGCACAACTCATTCCCGTAATATCAAAATCCAAAATATATACCTCTTGATTATTTTATTGATTTAACGATATTGTATGCATCTTCAGTTGCGTTATGTATTCTGCCTGTTTTGTTTGAATCACCGATATTGAAAACAAATTTATAATCATTTTTAATTTCTTCAAATAAAGAATTGTCAGGTTTAACACCCATTGAAAGCACAACCATATCACACGGTATTTCTATATCTTTTTTATTTTTAAGGTCAGTTGCAGTGATTGAATTACTGCCGATTGATTTAAGTTTTGTTGATGCAAGAAACTGCGTTTTTGCCTCTTTAAGTTTTGGCAGAGCGTCATCAACAGACTGAAACCATGCGCCCGGGGCAACTGAATCTGACATTTCAACAATAGTAACCTTATTGCTGAGTTCACACAGGAGTTCTGATGTTTCAAGACCTGTCATTCCTGAGCCGATGACGCATATGTTCTTGTTTTCAGGTTTAACTGAACCATTCAGAATTTCCGTAACAGTAACCGCATTATCAGACTTGAACGCAGCAGGATGAACTGCATTTCCACCCGTTGCACAAATAACGATTTCGGGGTTGTATGAGGCAATTATCTGTTTATCTGCTATTGTGTTATATTTAATTTCAACACCAAGCGACTCAACATTTGCAAGTAAATCTTCGATACACCAATGAATTTTTTCTTTGTGCGGCGGTTTATTGGCAAGATTTAGCTGACCGCCTGCGATATTTTCTTTTTCAAGAACAGTTACATCAAAACCGCGTTTTGCAAGAAGTTCGGCTGAATATAGGCCTGCCGCACCTGCGCCGACAATAACTGCTTTTCTGCCGCCTCCGTTTTCAATCAATTTTTCATCTTCCCTGCCGACAAAAGCATTTACGGAACAGTGACCGTTATCACCGACATAAGCGCCTTCCATCATACTTTCAAAACAATATAGGCAGCAAATGCAGCGTTTAATTTTATCCTCATTTCCGCTCTGAACTTTTTCTGCCCAGTGAGGGTCTGCAATATGGGGCCTGCCGAGAGACACAAAATCCTGAATGCCTGCCTCTAACTGTTCTTCTGCCTGCTGCGGAGAACGGATTAAGTTAGCGGCTATAACTGGAATATCAACTACTTTTTTAACTTCTTCGGCAAGGTTTTTACGCCAGCCGCATTCAAATGTTGTAGGTTCAAGCCAATAATTAAAAGTGTCATACCCGGCTGATGAAACATCAATGGCGTCAATACCTTTATCACTTAAAATTTTTGCCATTTTAAGTCCTTCGGCAAGATTATAGCCTTTATCGGGCTGACCGATTTTTGAATACATTTCATCAACTGTAAGACGAACGATAATCGGAAAATCAGCACCGCAGAGTTTTCTTGTTTCATCAATTATTTCTGTTAAAAATCTCATTCTGTTTTCTAACGAACCGCCGTATTCATCGGTTCTGTGATTAGTTGCAGGTGATAAAAACTGCTGAATTAGATAGCCGTGGCTTGCGTGAATTTCTACACCGTCACAGCCTGCCTTTTTAACACGTTGCGCACCCTCAGCGAACTGACGGATAATTTTTTTAATCTCTCTGTGAGTAAGCGGTTTATTGGAACTTTCTGAAAATTTACTTCTTTCACATCTGCTCGGAGCTTTAGTTCTGAAAAATAAATCTTTTTCTACCATTTTCTTGCCAAGAGGAACAATACTGCTGTAAAGTAACTTGCTATAACTGTTTTTCGGCATAATATTATCGCAGAATACGGAAATAGGAACTGTATTTATCATGAGATTAACATTCTGCCTGCCGGGGTGGTGAAGCTCGACAAAGATTTTTGAACCGTGCCTGTGTATTCTTCCTGCAAGTTCTGCAAGTGAATCAATATTCCTATCTTTCGATACTGACAACTGACCGAATGATGAGGCACCCGACAAATCATTTACACGCGTAATTTCGGTTATTATAAGTCCCGTACCGCCTTTTGCACGTTCCTCATAATAATTCATCATTTTTTCGGTTGCGTTACCGTTAAACTGACCGAATCCCATTAACATCGGCGCCATTACAATTCTGTTTTTTATTTCAACATTACCTATTTTCATAGGCGAAAAAAGTATTTTGTAATCCATAAAAATTCTCCAAACAAATTAATAAAATGATTATAACATCAGAATAATATTTTGGCAACAAATAAGGGCGATTATTTAAACCGCCCTTAACCGAATTATTTTTTCTTATTTGCTTTAGCATCATCTTTTGCTTTCTTTTCGGCAACTTTTCGTTTAGCCTCTTCAATAATTTTCTTTTGTTCTTCTTCCTGAGCTTTGGCAGATTCCTCACGCTCTTTAATTTTCTTAAGTTCTGCCTCCTGCTCTTTAGCCTCTTTTGCCGCTACTCTCGCAAGTCTTTCTTCTTCAAGAAGTTGATCTGACTTGGCAGGGGCAACAGCAACGGCGATGTTAATGCCTGTTGCAACAAGGAGCAGTGCAAGAGCAATGAAATAACCGAAAGAAATTGAACCTGCCGCATTAAGAACGTTAAATTCACCGAAGGTAAATGCAGTAATGTCTGCACCAAGAGTGCCTGCCATTTTGAAAAGCACAACAGACGCTATTGACGCAATTATTGAAAGAACATCAAAAACAACAGTTGATTTTGTTTTAGGTTTTTTGCACATTATTATGTTTAGGAAAAATGCGATAACAATTAGGAGTGCAGAAAGGAAAAACAATATTGTTCCGATAAGCATAAACGTTACAGGTCCGCCATTTCCCTCAAACCCCATATTTGCAGTAAGCAAAGAAGATTTGCTGAAGAGCTGAACAATCATATCGATGGCTGATTTTGCGCCTGTAAAAGAAAGAAGTGACAAGTCAAAACTGTTTGCATCACTTTTAATTGCTGCCCACGGAAGAATAAAACCAATCGCAGGAAGAAAAGTTAAAACAAGCCTTGCAATACGAAGTTTAGTTCCGAAAAGCGAATACTTGATTCTGTTGAAAGTTTTATTGAATTTCAGAAAAGCGTTTTCTGCGTTAGCATTATCTTCTTCAAGTCTTTCAATCCAGTTGAAATTAGGAATTGAAACACCACAGTTGCTGCATTCTGCTTTAATATTCCAAAAATGCAGTTTTTTTCCGCAATTAGGGCAGGTAGCCATATCGACACTCCTTAATAAAATTTTACTAATATATTTTAT
>CABUAS010000088.1 GCA_902489595.1 uncultured Oscillospiraceae bacterium
ATATATTCTTAAATATAAACGAAAAAGATATTTTGTCTATATTTTCAGAAGGAACAAGATTAATTTCCTTTATTATATTTTCTCCCGCATAAATTATGATTCTGCCGACTTTATCATCAGTAAAAACAGGGGCATTTACTTCTTCACTGATTTCATATTTATATGAAATTTCGCCCTCGCCCTTTTTAACAAGGATTTTTTCACTGTTGCTGTAAACAGGTTTAAATTCTTTTGCAACACCGTTTTTCACTTTAATTGATGTAATCTGACTTTCATCAATCTGCGGTTCAAAAAGCTGATAATTCGCAAATCCGAAATCAAGCAGGTTTCTTGCACTGTTAAATCTGTCATCGCTCGTTTCACTGCCAAGCACTACGGCAACAAGATTAAGATTATCTCTGCTTGCAGTTGCACAAAGACAAAAACCGGCATTTGCCGTTGTGCCCGTTTTAAGCCCTGTTATACCGTCATATTTATTAATCAGCTTATTGGTATTATTAAGTTCTGTTTCGCCGTTTCTGAGGCTGTCAAGCCATATAGTTGAATAATCGGTAATGATTGGATGCTTCATAACTTCGCAGGCTATAACACTGAGATCATAAGCACAGGAATAATGATTCTTTGTTGTATCATCAAGTCCCGTGCAGTTTTCAAAATTACTGTTTTCAAGACCAAGCTCTTTTGCTCTGTCGTTCATCATCTGAACAAAACCGCTAAGCGAGCCTGCAATATGAACGCCGAGCGCAACACAGGCGTCATTTGCCGATGCTACAACAACTGCCTTAAAAAGTTCTTCAGCCCTCATTGTTTCACCGACTTCAAGCCATATCTGAGAACCGCCCATCTGTGTTGCCTCTTCCGTAGCAGTTACTTCATCCTCTAAAGATATTTTTCCGCTGTCGACCGCCTCAAGAACAAGCAGTATACTCATAAGTTTAGTGACAGAGGCAGGAGAAAGATGCTCATAAGCGTTGTTTTCATAAATAATTTCACCTGTGTCTATACACATAAGCACTGACGATTTTGCTTTAACATCAACCGCTGACTGATTATCATTTGAGGCTGCCATACATCTTAACGGCATAATCAGCGCAAGTGTTAAAGAGGTTATAAATAAAAATGCCTTTTTCATAAATATCACCGATATATACTTATTCCTTTTCTATTGTAATAATTCCCCAACTTTGATATAATTATGTTATTAAAACAGGAGAAGAATTATGAAAGCAGCAATTTATACCCTTGGTTGCAAGGTAAATCAAACTGAAAGTGAATTTATGGCAGAACTTCTGTCAAAAGCAGGATTTGAAATCGTAAATCCTAATGAAGATGCTGATTACTATATTATAAATTCATGCACTGTTACTGCCACGGCTGATCAGAAAACAAGACAAAATGTAAGAAAATTCAAAAGAAAGCATCCCAATTCGGTTATAATTTTAACGGGCTGTATGCCACAGGCTTTCCCTAAAGAGGCAGAAGAATTAATTCAGGCAGACATAGTTCTCGGAAATAAAAATGACGGCGATATTTTACAGTTAATCAATCAGTATAATATTAATAAAAACAGAGTAATTGCTATTGATAATCATAAAAAAGGCGACGAATTCAAAAAATGTTCAATTACAAAATTTTCAGACAGAATAAGAGCCTTCGTTAAAATTGAAGACGGATGCGACAGATTCTGCTCATACTGTATAATACCTATGAGCAGAGGCAGAGTGCGTTCAAAATCACTTGACGATTTACGTGCAGAAGTCAACAACCTTGCCGATAACGGAATTAAAGAAATTGTGCTTGTGGGAATTAACCTTTCTGCTTACGGCAAAAATAAAGATTTTAATATTGTTGACGCAGTAAAAATCTGTGATGAAAATGACAAAATATTAAGAGTCAGGCTCGGAAGTCTTGAGCCCGACCATATTACAGACGATATAATCGAAGAACTTTCAAAAATTGACAAATTCTGCCCGCAGTTTCACATTTCACTGCAAAGCGGCTGCAGCAAAACGCTTAAAAATATGAACAGACACTATACAGCTGAAGAATATAAAGAACTGTGCGATAAGCTCAGAAGCACATTTAAGGATACGTCACTGACTACCGACGTTATGGTAGGGTTTAACGAAGAAACAAAAGAAGATTTCGAGGATAGTCTTAATTTTGTAAAAGACATTGCATTTGAAAAGGTGCATACTTTCCCCTATTCGCAAAGAGAGGGCACTAACGCATCTAAAAAGGGTGATTCAGTATCAAGAAATGAAAAAGAGCGCAGGGCGTCTGTTATGATTTATGAAACAGATAAAATCAGAAAAAAATATCTTCAATCACTTATAGGAAAAACTGTAAATGTTTTATTTGAAAACGAAATTGAAAACAATATTTATCAGGGGTACACAAAAAATTATACCCCTGTCAGAATTAAATCAGACAGGAATATAATCGGTAATGAACTTGATGTTATTATAACGCAGGCATTTGATGACTTCTGCAATGCTAAATTACAGTTTTAATATTTTCAACCTCATCAATAACACTTTGATTTTCATCGTCAACAAGATAACTGTAAGAATAAATATTAAATCCGCTGATTTCCTCTAATTGATAAATATAGGCTATTTGCCTTGAAATAATATCATTATTTTCAATAAATTCATTCCTTGCATAATCCTTTGATGAAGATGCAAATTCGTCTTCACTGCCGGCCTTATAAAGCGGAAGTCCTATATACAAAGCACATGATTTTGTAATCTCACACCACTGTTTTACTGTTTTTGTAAAAGGCTGAACCTGATTGTGAAAACCGAAATAAACCTGTGGGCAAATATAGTCTGCATAACCTTCTTCGCTAACCCATTTTTCAACGTCGGCATATAGTTTATTGTAATTTGTTTTTATATTTGACTGCGGACTGATACCGAAAAGAACATTGCTGTCAATTTCTTTTATGGCAGAATAAACCTGTTTCACCATATCGGAAACACATTCACGGCGAAAATCATCTCGTGAACTCTCTCCGCCGTTCTGAATATATTCACTATACTCTTTTTCATCAATTTCATCATCAGTAGTCGGATAAAAATAATCGTCAAAATGAATAGCTTCGATGTTATAATTCTGAACAATTTCTTTTACGCCGTTCACGATGAGTTCAGTAACATCTTTGCTTGCAGGATTAAAATATATCTTGTCCTTAATATAAACAGCAGATGATTTATTTTCATCGTTCAGCCACTGTACTGCAATATTATCGGGCGACAGTTCATCAATCTTATCATTCTGACTGACCCTGTAAGGATTTACCCACGCTTCTACTCTTAAATTAAGTTTATGCGCAGTCTTGGTAATTATTTCAAAAGGGTCATATGGCATTTCACTTCCCTGAATACCAAAACAGTATTTAGATGACGGAAAATAATTTGATTTATAAAATGCGTCAGCACACGGGCGCACCTGAACTGTTATTGTATTAATACCGATATCTTTAATTTTCTTTAAAGCAGTTTTGAACTGCTCTTCAAATTCTTCTGCATTTTCGCAGTCAGATATAATTTTTTCAAGTTCAAAATATGTAATCCAGCAGGCTTTTACATATTCGGCATTAATTTTTTCATCTTCAGAAATATTCTGAGGCATTGAACAGCCGCAAAAAAGTAAAATAATTGTTAAAATGCAAATAAATATTTTTTTCATACTTGACACTTTCCTTTAAATTTGTAAAAATATATATGTAATCAGTTGAAAGGCTACGGTGATTTTTATGGAATACAGACTCGGCACAAGTATAAGAATAAAAGAAAAAGGAGAAACACTTGAACTTCAATGCCCGCATTGCAATGAAAAAGTAAAATTCGGCGTATTCAGCAACATGGACACACGCCTAATATCCGAATTCCCTTTAATCGGCTCAACAAGAATTTATTTTCTTGTATGTCCGAAATGTGCGTCAATCTACACTGTTGATGAGACAAAAGGTGACGAATTCACCAAAGGCGAAAAACTTGCAATAGGCAATTTTGATTTAAAAGCCTTAAAAGAATTCAAGCCGAAAAATGATTAAAGCGTTTCTTATATACTTTGCTTTTATCAGCGCTTTTGCTGTTATAACAACAATTATTGACAAAAGAAATGCAATAAAAGGCAAAAGAAGAATTTCAGAAGATTTTCTTTTAACCATCGGTTTAATCGGCGGTGCTTTAGGCGAATACATCACAATGAAGGCAATTCACCATAAAACAAAACACAAAAAATTTATGATAGGATTACCGATTGAATTTATATTACAGATTACAGCAGTAATACTAATATATCTATATAGATAAGAGGGGCTTATAACCCCTCTTTTTCTATTACAGAATTATACAAATAAGTCCGCTGCAGCCTTCGTTGATGACACGCTCTATAGTTTCTCTGAACTTAGTTCTTGCATCATCGGGCATTCTTTCAAGTTTGCCGTGCAGGCTTTCATTTACAAGTTCATGCAGTGATTTGCCGAATATATCCGTATTCCAAAGTTCGGCAGGATTTTGCTCAAACTCTTTAAGCAGATACATTACAAGTTCCTGCGACTGACTTTCACTGCCGACTATCGGTGCGACTTCGGCAAAAGTATTGCATTTAATCATATGAATTGACGGAGCCTGCGCTTTAAGTCTTACACCGTATCTGCCGCCCTGTTTCATTATTTCGGGCTCTTCAAGGGTCAGTTCGTTAATATCGGGCATAACTATGCCGTAACCCGTTCTTTCAACCTCACTTAGTGCGGCATTAAATCTGTCAAACGCTTTTTCTTTTTTACTGAGAGAAATAATCTGGCTCATAAGTTCTTTTTCATTGGAAATTGAAACTCCGCACTTTTCTGAAAGAACAGAATAAAAATAACTGTTGTCAATAGAAACTTTAACTGTAATCGTTCCGCTTGCCAGATCAAGGTCGGTAATATTAACTGCCTCTATATCTTTATAATCAGCAAGGGAACGGTTAAACGATTTTACACTTCTGATATTTGAAACTGATGAAGATAACTCCTTAACACAGCCGAATAAACCGCATTTAAGTTCATCATCAGCATCAAGTGTTTTTATCCATGACGGAAAATTGATTGAAATGCTTGAAACAGGAAATTCAAAAAGTATCCTTTCAAGAATCTGATTAATTTTTTCTTCATCGAGTTCAAGACAATTTATCGGCATTACGGGAACATTGTATTTTTCTGACAAAGCACTGCAAAGAGCCATTGCCTCACTGCCTGACGGGTTAACACAGTTCATTACAACAACAAACGGTTTATTTATTTCTTTAAGTTCATTTATAACTCTTTCTTCAGCCTCTTCATATTCTTCTCTCGGAATTGTGCTGATAGAACCATCTGTCGTTACGACAAGACCGATTGTTGAATGTTCGGTAATAACTTTTTCTGTGCCTATTTCAGCCGCCATATTAAATGGTATTTCTTCTTCAAACCAAGGTGTATGAACCATTCTCGGCTGTTCATCTTCAATATAGCCTACGGAACTCGGAACTATATAACCGACACAGTCAATAAGGCGTACACGAAAATGAATATTATCCTGCATTGAAAGTTCAATAGCCTCTTCGGGAATAAATTTAGGTTCAGTTGTCATAATCGTTTTTCCTGCCGCGCTTTGAGGCAGTTCGTCACGTGCTCTTTCTTTCTGGAATTCGTTGCCTATTCTCGGAATAACAAGAGTATCCATGAACTTCTTTATAAAAGTAGATTTACCTGTTCTGACAGGGCCTACAACGCCGATATAAATATCGCCTTTAGTTCTTGTTGAAATGTCATTATATATACTCATACTATCCCCTCCTTACATTCCCGGTATCAAAAGCACTTGTGATGAATCAAGTATATCGCTGTTAAGTTCATTTTCTTTTTTAATCAAATCTGCTGAAGTTCTGAATTTTTTTGCGATATCCCACAGTTTTTCATTTCTTGCTGCAAAGTAAACTACCAAAGTCGGCGAATCTGCATCATATTTACCGTCAACATTAATTGATGACAGAATATCAAACGTTTTTTCTTCAAAACTTACAGCAAAATACTCAATACTGTATCTTATATTTATTGAATTTGAAGATTTTATTACATAATCAAAATTTTTTACATAACATTTGCAGGCTTTGAAACTTGAAATTTCAAACTGTTTTCGCTGCGTTAAATAAACTACCTGAGAATTATCATTAATAACAAAAGCACCAAGTTCAATTTCATTTTCACCTGTTACCTGAATATTAAGGTCAAGCACTTCTGTGATATTTATATTGTCAAATTCAAAGAGCATTGAATCTGATATGACATCATTAGTAAATCTGCCGTCTGAATTAAACTGAAATTTATTATATGTATTTGTTGTTTTAAGTTCAGGCGAATAAGAATCAGTTGAAATTTCAATTTCGGATTTTCTGTAAACAGAACTGCTTATATTAATATCACCCACAATATCAATAACACGAAGTTCATTGTTTACATCAGCTTTGGGTTTAACAAAAAGATTACCTATTTCAGCATTTACAATCGGCATATCACCGTCATCAATGCCCGAAACATCAATAATCTTGCTTACAGAGATATTTTTTTCACATTTTCTTATAATTTCATTTTCTGTGTCGGCTGTATATAGCATCGAAAATGAAACGGCAAGTTTTACAAGCATTTTATCTTTAATTATCTTAGTT
>CABUAS010000089.1 GCA_902489595.1 uncultured Oscillospiraceae bacterium
TGAGTGAATTTAACAATAATATGAAGGATTTATTTAAAGGCTGGAATACCGTTCCTAACTGGCTTTGCTTTTTAAGAATAGCTCTTATTCCCGTTTTTGCAGTATTGTTCTTAAAAGATTATGTAATTCCTGCCGTAATTGTAATTATAATTGCGGAACTTACCGATTTGTTTGACGGTAAAATTGCAAGAAAATATAATCAGGTTTCAAACCTCGGCAAAATTCTTGACCCGATTGCCGATAAGCTGTCGCAGATGTCAATAGTTATTGTTTTAATTATTAAATATTGGGACAATGCTATAAAGTATCTGTTTATGTTCTTTATTATAAAGGAAATTATAATGTTAATCGGCGGTGCAATACTGCTTTCTAAAGGTATGCGTCCTGTTGCCGCAGAAATGTGGGGCAAGGTTGCTACAACAGTATTCTGCATCGTTATGATATTTGTGCTTGCTTTCGGCGAGGGCGGCGCTTTGTGCGATGTTGTCGGCTTTACACTTCCAAATGTTGTTACATGGGTGCTTGTAAGTATTTCGGCAGTCTGCACTTTAGGCTCTCTTCTCGGCTATCTTCCGGGATTTATGAAGCAGATGAAAGAAAAGAAAAATATTAAGGAGTAAAATATATTTAATGAAACAGCAAATGTGCAGCAGATGCGGTGAACGCCCTGCGGTGATATTTATTCAGAAAATGGAAGGGGATAAGGTCACCCCTGAGGGACTTTGCATTAAGTGTGCAAAAGAGCTTAATGTCGGCTCAATTAACCAGATGATAGACCAGCTCGGAATTTCAGATGAAGAGCTTGAAATGGCGTCTGAACAGATGGGTCAGTTTATGGAAAATATGAGTGATTTTGATTTCGGCTCACTCGGCGAAATGTTTAATCCCGAAAATATGGACGGTGCGCAGACTATGCCGTTTGCCAATCTTTTCGGCGGTTCGTCAAATAAGCCTGCCGAAGCTTCAGGCGATGACGGCAAAGGAAAAAAGCGTTCGAAGCACCCTAAAAAGAATTCATCAGATGATGCAAGAAAATTCCTCAATAATTATTGCAATAATCTTACCGAAAAGGCTAAAAAAGGAGAAATTGACAATATCATAGGCAGAGAAAGCGAGATTGCACGTGCAGTTCAGATTCTTTGCAGAAGAACTAAAAACAATCCTTGCCTTATCGGTGAACCGGGCGTTGGCAAAACCGCTATTGCAGAAGGTCTTGCCATTAAGATTGCCAAGGGCGAAGTTCCTGCACGCCTTGCCGATAAAGAAATTTATCTGCTTGATTTGACTGCTCTTGTTGCAGGTACTCAGTTCAGAGGTCAGTTTGAGGGCAGAATCAAAGGTCTTGTTGACGAAGTTAAACACGAAGGCAATATCATTCTTTTCATTGATGAAGTTCACAACCTTGTCGGCACGGGTGACAGTGAGGGCACTATGAATGCCGCCAATATTCTGAAACCTGCTCTTTCAAGGGGCGAAATTCAGGTTATCGGTGCAACTACTTTTAACGAATACAGAAAATATATTGAAAAAGACGCAGCACTTGAGCGCCGTTTTCAGCCGATTAAGATTGAAGAGCCGTCTATTGATGATGCTTACAGAATGTTAGTCGGCATAAAGGCTTATTATGAGGCTTATCATAAGGTGGAGATTTCAGATACGCTTGTTTATAAAGCTGTTACAATGTCTGAACGATTTGTTACGGACAGGTATTTGCCGGATAAAGCAATCGACCTTCTTGATGAGGCGTGCACAAGTGCAAATCTGAGAAATCCTGCAATTTCAGAATATCAGATTGCTCTTTCAAGAAAAAATACTTTGCTTGAAAATATTGACAATCTTTCACAGCCGAACGAAGAAAATCAGATAGATTATGAACTTATTTCAAAACTTAAATCAGAGGTTCTTCAGCTTGACCAGAAACTGCCCGAACTTGCCGAAAAAGCAAAAGATAATCAGGTGCTTGAAAAGGATTTAGCCAAGGTTGTATCACTCTGGACGGGAATTCCGGCGTCAAAAATCGAGGCAGGGGATATACAGAAACTGTCTTCACTTGAAGATGAGCTTAAAGCGCATATAATCGGTCAGGACGAAGCAATTAAAAAAGTTGCCGCTGCCGTAAGACGCGGCAGAATTCAGATAAGTCCTAAAAAACGGCCGCAGTCATTTATCTTTGTCGGTCCTACAGGCGTTGGTAAAACTGAACTTGTCAAGCAGCTTGCACAGTACCTTTTTGATACGCCAGAAAGCCTTATACGCCTTGATATGAGCGAGTTTATGGAAAAATTCAGCGTGTCAAGAATTATCGGCTCTCCTCCGGGTTATGTCGGCTATGACGATGCAGGACAGCTGACCGAAAAAGTCAGAAGAAAGCCTTACAGCGTAATTCTTTTTGATGAAATTGAAAAGGCTCATAAGGATGTACTCAATATCCTTCTTCAGATTCTTGACGAGGGCAGAATAACCGATGCACAGGGCAGAACGGTTAATTTTGAAAATACGATTATAATTATGACCTCAAATGCAGGCTCTACGGATTCGGCAACAGTCGGTTTCGGCAAAACCGATAATGAAATTAATAAAGAAGTTACTATGAGAGCGCTCGAGCGTTTTCTCCGCCCTGAATTTCTCGGCAGGGTAGATGAAATTATTTCATTCAATAAACTTACTTTTGATAATTTCGTTAAAATTGCGTCACTTATGCTTGATGAACTCAAAGACGGTCTTAAAGATAAAGCAATCGAGCTGAATTACAGTGATTCTGTTCCTGTTTATGTCGCTAAAAAGGCTTATGGTTCTAAAAAGAATGCACGAGGTCTGCGTGATGTTGTGCGCCGTGATGTTGAAGATGCGCTTGCCTCGGCTATCGTATTTAATCAGAATACAGAGATTAAGTCGTTTACTGTTACTGCCGCAGATGAAATCAGCATAAAAATAAATTAATTTTAAGAATTTTATCAAAAATCCTTGACATTTCAGCGGTCATTTATTATAATAATGACCGTTGCACAACGCGGGTGTAGTTCAATGGTAGAATGTCAGCCTTCCAAGCTGAACACGAGGGTTCGATTCCCTTCACCCGCTCCAGGACGTGCGTTTGTAGCTCAGCTGGATAGAGCAACCGCCTTCTAAGCGGTAGGTCGGAGGTTCGAGTCCCCCCAAGCGCGCCATTTTTTAGAAGCGTCGGTGGGCGAGAAACGAGATACAAAAACTTCTTAAAGTTTTTGTCAAGAAACAATCCGATGGATTGTTTCGCATCGAGAGGAGAGTCCCCCCAAGCGCGCCAGTTTTTGAGGTAAGCCTCAAATCAAAAATGTATATGGTGGGATTAGTTCAGTTGGTTAGAGCGCCAGTTTGTGGCACTGGAGGTCATCGGTTCGACTCCGATATCCCACCCCATTTTTTGAAATATTGGGGTGTCGCCAAGTGGTAAGGCAAGGGACTTTGACTCCCTCATGCGTAGGTTCAAATCCTGCCACCCCAGCCAGTTTAATATGTATGGTTCATTAGCTCAGATGGCAGAGCACTTGACTTTTAATCAAGGTGTCCGGGGTTCGATTCCCCGATGAGCCACCAAAAACCGAAGTTCTGTTTGAACTTCGGTTTTTTTGTGCAATATATAGAATTTAAATGTAACCATTTACATTTTCAAATCGTTATAGAAGTGAAAGGCCTTTAAAAAGGGGTGGTGAAATGACTGAAAATGAATTTATATTTGCCGTTCAGCGGAATAAGCAGCGGTTATATCTGCTTGCGCTTTCGTTTACAAAATGCAGTGCAGACGCTGAGGATATTATGCAGAATACCTTTGTAAAACTGTGGAATTGCAGTAAGCCGTTTGAAAATAATGCTCATATTGATAAATGGCTGACCGCTGTCTGTGTAAACGAAAGCAAAGATTTTCTGAAAAATCCCTTTCGTAAAAGAAATGTGCCGATTGATGAAATTATCGGGCTTTCTCACAGTGATAAAACAGAAAATATTGATTTATTTAAAGCCGTTATGTCCTTGCCGTTAAAGGAAAGAACAGTTGTTCACTTGTTTTATTACGAGGATATGAGTATTATTCAGATTTCAGGTGTGCTTAACATTAAAGAATCTGCCGTTAAAACAAGGCTTTTCCGTGCAAGAAAAAGGCTGAAAACGATTTTAGGAGATGAATGGATTAATGACTGATAAAGAAAGATACAAGAAGGCGTTTTCGGAATATAATCCGAGTGATGAGTCTGTTGAAAGAATTTTTGAAAAGACGGTTGACAGTAAAAAACGTGCAAAAAATCCGTGGCTGAGGCGTGTTTGTGCCTGCGTAATGGCATTTGCGCTTGTCATCGGCGGCGGTTTCGGCATAAATTATGCTGTCAATAAGACTGATAATGATTTTGGCGTTATTGTTGCCTACGCTTCGGGTGATACGTTTAAGGTGGGCAGTAAAAATGAACAGAATTTGTTTTACGGCATCTATGTTATGCCTGAGGATAATCCCGAATTGAAAAATCAGGTTTATAACCGCTGGAATGAAGACACCAACAAAGTCATGACCGAATGTCAAAATCTCGGTAAAGATGGATATACTGCAAGCTGCGGCAAAGGAAGTACAGGCAACGAAAATGTTCAGATTAATCATATTAACGGCGGCAATTTAGCACTCAGCCTTGATGATTACTTTGATGTGAAAACCTTTAAAGTTGAAAACTCAAGTAAATACGGCATTCTTTCTTTTGATTATCTTATGAATTCGGAAGAAAGAGAGAAAATAGATAATCTGATTGCTGATATTAATAATGCAGAGAATCAAGACGCTTTATCCGCTCTCGGTATTACGCAGGAGGATATTAACCTTGCTATGGGGCAAGGTAATGAGTTCGTTGTATCGGGTGAACAACTTCGAAGGAGTAAGGACAGCGGATTTTACGAAGGCGGAACAAAACATAGGGTGAATTACGGCTATTCTTTGGAATGGGATATGTCGTCAGAACTTATTGAAATGATTAAGGCCGACCCGTATTTCGATTTGTCGCAGATTACAGATACAATAACATTTACAGTTGAATTCAATGACGGAGCAGTTAAAACGGCAAGCATAGACCTCTACTTTGACTCAGATGGATATATGCATTTTGCAGATGAATAAACCCTTTAAGGTGCGGTTGTTATACCGCACCTTTTTTTCGTAAATACTGGAATTGTTCTGCCCAATACTGTATAATATTCATATACACTATATCCAAGGAGAAAAGCTTATGGGAATGAGAGATAAACTTCACACAGGCGAACTTTATTTGCCTGATGATGACAGTATTATGGAAGAGCAGTTAAAATACGTTGATATGCTCTATGATTTCAACAGAACGCGACCTACCGAACTTGATAAGCGTGAGCAGATGCTTAAAGAGATGTTTGCCGAAATCGGTACAGGCTGTTATATTGAACCGCCGTTTTATGCTAACTGGGGCGGCAGGCATATTCATTTCGGCAACAATGTTTATTGTAATTTTGCCGTAACAATGGTAGATGATACGCACATTTATGTAGGCGACTGCACAATGTTCGGTCCTAATGTAACTGTTGCAACGGCAGGTCATCCGATTCTGCCCGAGCTTCGTGAAAAGGCTTATCAGTATAATGCCCCTGTTCATATCGGCAGAAACTGCTGGATAGGCGCAGGCGCAATTATCGTTCCCGGTGTTACAATCGGTGATAATGTTGTTATCGGCGCAGGCAGTGTTGTAACAAAGGATATTCCGCCCAATGTTATTGCTGTCGGCAATCCATGCAAAGTGCTGCGTGAAATCAGCGAACATGATAAAGAATACTATTTTAAGAACAGAAAAATAGACTATTCCGCTTTGTAATCAGGTGAAATCATAACCACCCGTTTGACGGGTGGTTATGATTTTTGTTATAAAATGGAAATTAAAAGGGATTATGTGTTATAAAAGGTTTAAAAAGGGGTGAAAAAATGGTAAAAACAAATACGCTTTTCAAAAAGTTTTTTGCAGTTGTTTTGTCTTGCTTGCTTATGTTCAGCAGCGTTTTTACGGCAAAAGCTGCCGTAAAGCCTGATGATACGGTGAGTCCTTGTTATGTTAATATTGTAAAACAAGACGGTACTTTAACGATTTCGGGCATTAAAGCAAAATGCACTGCATTGGTGCAAACAAGCAAATCAATGAATCTCAGCATAAAAATGGAACTGCAGAAAGAAAAATCAAGCGGTTATGAAACCGTAGAAACGTGGACAGGCAGTAAAACGGGAACGTATCTTTCTATGAGTGAATCAAGAAATATTAATGTTCTCAGCAATTATCGTCTGAAAATAACCTTTAACGCAGGCGGTGAAACACAGGTTGTTTACAGATATCAGTGATTTTTCACAATTTTATTGTGAAAATGCGAAAGGGTGAGTCCGATGCTTTAGTCAATATTCACAAAAAACAAATGCACTATTTAC
>CABUAS010000090.1 GCA_902489595.1 uncultured Oscillospiraceae bacterium
TTAAACATATTAATTTTTGTTGTCAATATTAATATTTTAATGTATAATTAATAAATAGTGAATTAGTTGTAACAGACAGGTTGGTGCTTCTTCGTTGCAGGGGTGTCTTACGGACACCCGCACCCCCGATGCACCGTTAAATTTTTAAAACTTTGCGGCGGGCTGAGGGCAGCCCGCCCTACGAACTGATAAATAGGAGTAAAAATGTTTGCAAAAGTAAAAAGCTACGGCGTGTTCGGAATGGACAGTTTTGCCGTTGATGTTGAAGTTGATATAAGCACGGGTATGCCGAAATTTGAGGTTGTAGGTCTGCCTGATGCGGCTGTTAAGGAAAGCCGTGAAAGAGTGCGTGCAAGTATAAAAAACTGTGCGCTTAATTTTCCGAGTGCAAGAATAACGGTCAATATTGCGCCTGCCGACATTAAAAAGGAAGGCTCTGTTTATGATTTGCCGATTTTTATTGCCATTCTGGCGGCGACGGGGCAGATTAATCCTGTGCTTGATGATTACGCTTTTATCGGCGAGCTGTCACTGAACGGTGAAATAAGAGGATGCACGGGCGTTCTGCCTATGGTTTTAAAGGCGAGGGAGTGTAAAACGAACGCTGTTTTTGTGCCGTATGACAATATGGCGGAGGCAAGCGTTGTAAACGGTATTGATGTTTTTCCCGTTAAAAATGTTTTTGACGTTATAAGGCATATTAACGGTGAAAAAGTGATTGAGCCGTGCTATAAAAAAGTTGAAAAGCAAAAACGGACTTATGATTCGCTTGATTTTGAAGATGTTAAGGGGCAGATTTTTGCAAAGCGTGCGCTTGAAATAGCGGCGGCAGGCGGTCACAACTGCCTGCTTATAGGTCCGCCCGGCACAGGTAAGTCAATGCTTTCAAAAAGGCTGCCGTCAATCCTGCCCGAAATGACATTCGAGGAACAACTCGAAACGACCAAGATTTATTCGATTGCAGGAGAACTGCCCGACGGCACATGTCTGATAACGGAAAGACCTTTCAGAAGTCCGCACCATACAATTTCACCTCAGGGCCTTGCAGGCGGCGGCCATATTCCACGCCCCGGCGAGGTTTCGCTTGCCCATAACGGTGTGCTTTTTATGGACGAGTTTCCGGAATTTGACAGGCGAAGTAAAGAATCACTGCGTCAGCCGCTTGAAGACGGTAAAATTACTATTGCCCGAACGGTGGGCACTGTTTCTTATCCGTCTGATTTAATGGTGGTGGCGGCAATGAACCCCTGCCCGTGCGGCTTTTTCGGCCATCCTACAAGGCAGTGTACCTGCACTGCGGCGGCAAGAAAAAAGTATATGGACAGAATAAGCGGTCCGATTTTAGACAGAATTGATTTGCACGTTGAGGTTGAGGCGGTTCAGTTTGACCAGTTATCGTCAAAAAGAAGAGAGGAAACATCTGCCGAAATCAGGGCAAGGGTTGAAAAAGCAAGAGAAATTCAGCGAAAAAGATTTGAGGGCACGGGCATTACGTGCAATGCCAAGATGAGCCCGAAAATGACTAAGGATTACTGCCTGCTTACGGAAGAGGCAAACAATCTGCTTAAAGCGGCATTTGAAAAGCTTGATTTGTCTGCAAGAGCGTATGACAAGATTCTGCGTATTTCACGCACGATTGCCGATTTGGAGGGCAGTAAAAATGTGGAAGTAAATCATGTTGCCGAGGCCGTGCAGTACAGAAGCCTTGACAGGAAATACTGGAGGAATGAAGAATGACGGAAGAAATTAAAATTACAATGGAAAATTTACAGAAAAACGGAATGAAGCCGTTTTATGTAAAAACGAAAGAAGAAGTTGTGCCGCTTATTAAAACGCTTGTCGCAGAGGGTGAAAGCGTATCTCACGGCGGCAGTGAAACGCTTAAACAGACGGGCGTTGTTGATTTTCTTAAAAACGGCGGTTTTGATTATATTGACCGCTCGGGTCTTGAGGGTGAGGAACTGCGGCAAAGTTATATCCGCGCTTTTGGGTGTGATACTTATTTTTCATCATCAAATGCAGTTACAATGAACGGCGAACTTTATAATGTTGACGGCAATTCAAACCGTGTTGCCTGCATTGTTTTCGGTCCGAGGCAGGTTATTATGGTGGTTGGAAAGAACAAAATTGTAAATAATATAAACGACGCCGTTTTTCGTGTTAAGCAGTGCGCCGCACCGCCGAATACGCAGAGGCTTGACTGTAAAACTCCCTGTGCCGTAACGGGGCAGTGCATAAGCCTTAACAAGGATAATCCGTTTATCTGTGACGGCTGTGCAAGTCCGCAGCGAATTTGCTGCAATTTTGTAATTTCGGCAAAGCAGAGGCATATAGACAGAATTAAGGTTATTATTGTTGATGAGGTTTTAGGGTATTAAATATGAAATAACGGGCGGCGTCACCGACGACCCGCAATATAATCAACCAAACTGAAATTAAAAATAAATTTACATTTTGCAAAATATGTGATATACTTTATTCATAATTACCTGTAATGAAAAACGGAGGAAA
Organism: uncultured Oscillospiraceae bacterium; assembly: GCA_902489595.1. Classification (GTDB taxonomy): domain Bacteria; phylum Bacillota; class Clostridia; order Oscillospirales; family Acutalibacteraceae; genus Eubacterium_R. Next base: position 2,512 of record CABUAS010000090.1, read on the forward strand.
ATATAATGTTTATTTTAACAGGCACTATTGCCTCGTTAATTGTAAGCGCCATATGGATTTTTGCATTTATCGAGGAAAAAACAGCAGGCAAGTGTATTCACTGCATAGTTAAAAACTTTTTTGTTGTGAACCTTGTTTCAATAGCCATTCAGAGATATGTTATGAAATATCAGCATTTTCTTGTGTCTGACGGCTATAAAACAACATCGTTTATCAAATTTTTTATAGTTGCAATGGTTGTCGGCACGGCATTTATGTTCATTTCGGCACTTATCAACAATCTTGTTGCATTTGAAAAAGAAGAGCCTAAAAAGACTCACGGTGCACGGTTTGTTAAAGTGATTTCTGCCGTTTTTGTTTTTCTCGGCACTGCCGCTTATTTCGGCACAATATGGGGCAAGGGCAATTTCGGCGATGTTACTGCCGACCAGCTCCTTATTACTCTTTTCTCACCTACTGAGGGCACGGAAACCTCTGTTTATGTAGACGGCTTTGAGGGCCCTGTATTCCAGGTTATGCTTATCACAGCGCTTTTCTGCCTTGTTGTTTTCAGCAATTTCAGACTTGTTTATAAGGCTTTTGGCAGGAAAAAAGTTATTTTCAACGGTCTTTGGAAAAGAATTATCTGCCTTGTGCTTTCCGTTGCGTGCATTGCAGGCGGCGTAACATACGGTGTGCAGGAATTCAGATTAAAGCAGCTTATCAATGCTTATTTTATAAAATCGGATTTGTTTGATGAAAATTATATCAATCCGAAAACTGTGTCATATACTTTCCCCGAAAAGAAACGAAATCTGATTTTTATTTCGCTTGAATCTCTTGAAAACAGTTATCTTTCAAAAGAACTCGGCGGAAATATGGATGAAAATCTTATGCCTGAACTTACCGAACTTGCTCAGGAGGGTATTGTATTTTCCGATACAGACGGTAAATTCGGCGGACCTCAGCAGGCGCCGGGTACACAGTGGAGCTGTGCTTCGCTTGTAAATATGACTTCGGGTCTGCCTATGAAAATGCCGAATGAACCAAACTCCTACGGCACAGACGGCAATTTCCTGCCGGGTGCATATACAATGATGGAACTGCTGAGGGATAACGGTTATCAGCAGTCGATGATGATGGGCTCACCTGCGAAATTCGGCGGTCTTGATTTCTATTTCGGCAATCACGGATGTGAGTCTATTATGGACTACCGCTGGGCGCTTAAAGAGGGCAAAATTCCGCCTGATTATAAAGTTTGGTGGGGTTATGAAGATGAAAAACTTTATGAATTTGCCAAAGAAGAACTTACCAATTTGGGCGAATCGGGTCAGCCGTTCAGTTTTATTATGGAAACGGCAGATACTCACCGCCCGGGCGGATTTGTGACAGAAGATACGCCTCAGCCGTATCCGTCATCATATGCAAATGCAGTTGCTCACAGCACATCGGAAACGGTTAAATTTGTGCGTTGGATTCAGCAGCAGCCTTTCTATGATAATACAACTATTGTTATGATAGGTGACCATATCAGTATGGAAACTGATTTCTTTGAATTCTACGGCTTTGATGATAGTTATCACCGCACGCAGTTCAATCTTATTCTCAACCCCGACCCGAGCGTTGCAAAACTTGCCGAATCACGCCAGAGAAACAGACTTTATGCAAACTATGATATGTTCCCGACAATGCTTGCAGGTATCGGCGTTAAGTTTGACGGCAACAGGCTCGGCGTGGGTACAAATTTGTTTTCTAATAAGGACACTCTGTTTGAGGAATACGGCGTTGATTTTGTAAATAACGAAATGGAAAAGAAGAGCGAAATTTACAACAACGAAATCCTGAGGATTCAGGACAGCGCATCGGAAGAATAAACCTGCGATATTTTTATGAAGTATCCCTGATTAGCTTTCTTGTTAAAGTGAGGAGAGCCGCCGCAGGCGGCGGAGGACTTCAAAATTATCATAACAAAAAGGATGTTTCACATTTTTGTGCGAAACATCCTTTTTTTATTTTTCTATTGTATTAATGTGTTTATACGGTTTTCGAATTTTTGATTCTGCTTTTTTTAAAATCTTATTTGCGATGCCGTTTTGCTGTTGCTTTTTCTTTTGAGTTTCATTATAAACTGCAAGGTTTTTCTGCCGTTCATTTTTATCATAGATTTCGTCGCTTAAAAGAAAGTCCCGCAGCTCTTTATTTTTGTCGGCAAAATGCCTTGCCACAGAGTCGTTTTCATCTCTTTCAACATAATAAGCATTCGGAATGCCGAACTGCTTATATCTGTCATCAACTACAAAAAGCAATTCGTTTTCAGGGCAGAACTGCTTGTAATATGCAAGGCACTCGCCTGAATGGTTACTGTAGTATTCAGCGTCAGCCTTATTGCTTACATAGCGTACGAAAAGCGTAGGCTCGGCTATTGCAGTGTAAAAGCGTTCAATTCTGCGTGCATACTTTTCTTTGACCTCATCAAGCTGCACATCAAGCGGCTTATACTTTGAAAAATCGTGGTAAAAGCTTACGCCGAAGTCGTAATGTTTATTTCTGTAAACATTTTTTACCACCTGATACTGATATAAATTTTCATATTCAAGAAAGCCGTCAAAATGGCTGTCAATCAGTTGATGCAGAGGTTCACGCGTTGTAATAAGCCAGTCAAACGGGTAACTTGCGTCACGCAGTCCGAGCCGCTCAAGCTCCTGCGCCACACCGCAGAAATGACCTAAAGAAATAATATGTTCAAACATTCTGCACCTCGTTATACAATATTATTATAAATAATTAACCTTTTCGGTTTCTTCACCGTTTTTTGTATAAATTCTTGTAACTCGGCGTGAGATGCGGCAAACCTGCTCGTAATTGAACGAATTTGCGTTGTCGGCAACATCTTCAACCGAGATTGAATTTTCGCCGTTTGCGCCGATAAGCGTTGCCTCGGAACCGACATTAACGCCGTCAATATCCGTAACATCAACCATAAACTGATCCATGCAGACTCTGCCGGTAATCGGTGCATATCTGCCGTTTATGAGCACTTTGCCTTTGTTTGAAAGGCATCTCGGATAACCGTCTGCATAGCCTACGGGAACGGTGGCAATGCGCCTTTTTTCTTTTGTGGTATAAGTGCCGCCGTAACTGATTTCCCTGCCTGCCTCAAGTGTTTTAACGTGGCTTACGCAGGCGTGCCAACTCATAACAGGTTTGATGTCAATCAGATTTTTGTCAACATCGCCGCTCGGGTAAAGACCGTATGTAATAATACCGCTGCGCACCATATCGGCAGTATCGTTAAAATTCATAATGCCTGCCGAATTGTTGATGTGCTTAATCGGGATTTCGATATTTCTGCCTTCAAGAGCTTTGACAAAAGCGTTGAATTTATCACGCTGGGCATATGTTTTTGCAAGGTCGCTTTCGTCGGCAGTTGCAAAGTGAGAAAAAATCCCCTCTGCTTTAATGTTTGGAAGTGAGCAGATTTTTACGCATTCTTCAATGCTTTCATTTGTGCACTGAAAGCCGATTCGGCTCATACCCGTGTCAAGTGCAAAATGAAAAAGCACAGTTTTGTTCTGGCGCACAGCCTCGTCAGACAGCGCCTTTGCAGAATCGTATGAAAAAATCGGAATGCGAATGTCATTTTTTACAACTATGTCGTAAACATCTTCAAAAACATATCCTAAAATCAGCAGGGGAGTTTTAATGTCTGCTTTGAGCAGTTCAACAGCCTCTTCAATGCAGGCAACGCCGAAAAAATCGCATTTCGGTTCAAGTTCACGGGCAATCTGCACTGCGCCGTGGCCGTATGCGTCTGCCTTAATGACGGTGAGCAGTTTTGCACCGCCGATTTTATTTTTTATGCTGTCTATGTTAAAATTCAGGGCATCCAAATCAATGCCGATGTATGTGCGTTCCATATCCACAACTCCTATTTATATTACTATATT
>CABUAS010000091.1 GCA_902489595.1 uncultured Oscillospiraceae bacterium
ATAATGTTGGGCAGAGTTTGTCACTTTGCTGAATTTTATGTTTAAGAGGTGCTGTATGGAAAACAAAGCAAACACTTATACTAAAAAAGAACTGGGCGGCTTTCTTGTCGGTATGTTCGGCCAGAATATGATTTACAATATCGTTGCCACAGGTCTTTATTTCTATTTTCAAAACGTAATCTGCCTGCCTGCTATGGCACTCGGCTGGATTATGACTATTGCCCGTATATGGGACGCTGTTAATGACCCGATGATGGGCACAATCGTTGATAAAACGAGAACTAAATGGGGTAAGTGCAGACCTTATCTTATTATCTTCCCCGGAATTATCGGTGTTATAACAATTCTCTGTTTTATTAATGGTAATTACGCCGCTGCAGAAACTTCTGCTCAAAAGGTTCTTATCGTTGCTTGGGCAGCCGTTTCCTATATCGCATGGGGTATGCTTTTCACAGTGTGCGATATTCCGCTTTGGGGTATTACTTCACTTATGACCGAAGATGAAAACGACCGAAGCAAAATCCTCAGCCTTGCCCGTATGGTAGCAGGCGTTGCAGGTGTTAGCGTTCTTGTTGTTCAGATTGCGCAGGTTATCGGTGATGGTTTAAAGGGAAAATTTGACGACCCTGTAAAGGCTCAGCAGTACGGCTTTATTATAACTGTTATTATAATGACCGTTATTGCTTCAATTCTTTTTGAGTTTGCAGGTCTGTTTACAAAGGAAAGAGTTGCCGCATCTGAAAGAAGATACACATTTAAGGAAACTTTCCAGACAATGTTCAGAAATAAACCGTTCAGGCAGATTCTTATTTCGGGTATTCTCAGAAGCCCAATTCAGCTTCTTATGATTGTTGCAATGACCCTTGTAACATATTATTATGCAAACGGCAATATTATGAATATCCTTGTGTATAACGAGGACGGCTCATTCGGCGGAATTAATTTTAAAATTCTTATCGGCCTCGGTTCAATGGCAGTCGGTCTGTTTGTAGGTCAGTTCGTTGCAATGGGCATTACTCCTGCGCTTATCAAAAAGTTTGAAAAGAAAACACTTTATAATTTCTATTCAATCGCAGGTGCAGTTCCGTTTGTGCTTATTTTCGTATTCTATAAACTGTCAGGCGGCGATTTAACATCAACGGCATGGTCAGTCGCAGTCGGTGTTTGTATGCTGTTTGCAAGTGCATCCTTCGGCGGTATCAATGTTCTTCAGTCCGTTATGATTGCAGACTGCGTAGACTATGAGGAATATACAAACGGCGTTCGTACAGACGGTATTTTCTTCAGTGGTCAAAGTTTTATTACAAAACTTTCGGCAGGTATTGCAACAATTATTTCGTCAGCCGTTTATTCTTTCGTTGGCTACAGCGGAGCAAATGTTGATGAAATGAACAGAGCAATCTATGAGCAGGGTGCAAGTTTCATCACTTATAACGACGGTAAATTTGCAGCTGCAATGTTCTTCCTCATTTCAGTTCCGCCTGCAATCGGTATGCTCCTTTCGGCAGTTCCTACACTTAAGTATGCACTTACAGATAAAGAGCACAAGCGAATTCTTGCAGAACTCGTTGCAAAACGCGCAGAAAAAGGCGATAAAGCAGAATAATTTCATAGTATTGTAGGGGAGGGTCTCTGTGCCCTCCCGTTTTTGCAGATAAATGATGAGTTTTATTTAGTAATTTTTTGTAGGGTGCGGCGTCTTCGACGCACCGAAACGGGCAATTCGTGAATTGCCCCTACGATGACATAATTTTGTTATTGCTATTGTTTTCACCGAAAAAACGACAGAGATTTTTCTCTGTCGTTTTTGTTGATCGTTTTCTTATTTTCTTCTCACAAATATTGCCGGCAGAATAACAGGCGGTTCTTCGCCTGCGTTTTTCATCTGTTCAAGGAGGAGATATTTTAGCTCCTGCCTGATTTTGCCGTATTTCGGATTTTTGATAAGATTATGCTTTTCAATCGGGTCATTCTGCAAATCATACAGATAATCCTCAAAATATACCTTGCTGCTGTGGTGGACGTAACCGACAGGGCTTAAATCCCTTACTGCATATTTGAAACGGTCTGTTCTTATCGCTCTGCCGCATTGGCTTTCGCTTATCTGCATAAATACGCAGTCACGCTTTTTATCGGGTGCGTTAATCTGCTTTGTAAGGTCAACACCCATATAGTTTTCGGGAATGTCTATCCCAGCCATTGAAAGCATTGTAGGCGGTAAATCTATCAGCGATGAAAGCCTTTTTTCAATTCTGCCTGCCTCAAATCCGCCGCCCTTGATAATCAGCGGCGTTCTGCTTGCGCTTTCGTGGCAGCTGCGCTTGTATTCGGGGTTTCTTGTTTTGAAATGTGCACCGTGGTCTGATGTGTATATGATAATTGTGTCATCATATATTCCGAGTTCTTTCAGTTTATCCACAAGTCTGCCCACATTGTAGTCAAGCCTGTTGATTGCCGAAATGTAGTCGGGATATTCTTTTTTATAGTTTCCTTTAAGAAATGATAAATCATCGGGGATAGGGTAATCCTTGAACTGTTCAATCGTTTCCTTGTAGCCTTCAATCGTGTTATGGTCGTTCTGATGATGCGGTTCAAGCTGGCTGATGAACATAAAAAACGGCTTTTCCGTGTCACGCCTGTCAAGATATTCAAGCGCAAAATCGTTAATGCAGTCGGCACGGTAGCCTTTGAAATCAATCTGGTTTCCGTCGCCGTCAAAAACATAGCCGTCATATCCGTGTGAAGTGAATTCAAGGCAGTCGGCGGCACGCCAGTATTGGTATTCACCCTGCCTGTCTTTCGGAATGGCAGATTTTTCACAATGAACGCCGATACCGGGGTAGCGGTCTGACGCCAGGTGCCATTTGCCGATGTACGCTGTCTGATAGCCTGCGTTGTTGAAATAGCGGGCGAGGGGAGTAATATCTCTCGGCAGTGCAATGCCGTTCCAGTAGCATTCCACCTGCGTTGCGTACATACCCGACTGCAGGCAGGCTCTTGCAGGACCGCAGACAGGCTGGCATGTGAAATTGTTTTCAAACAGTGTGCCTTCTTCGGCGAGTTTCATAAGATTCGGTGTAACACGCTCATTTACCGTGTCCCACCTCTGCTGGTCGGAAAAATAAAAAATAATGTTTTTTCTTTTCATAAAATTTACTCCTTTCTATTCATTGCCTAAGCAATTAAACCTGTAACGGCATTATATAAATTAACGATTGCAATTCCTGCAACGATGACGGTGAAAACGGTTTTCACCGCTTTTTCATTTGCTCTTTTATTAATTTCAGCGCCGAGAATTCCGCCGAGCACCGCACAGATAACGGCAACAATAATTGTTATCGGCTCAATATTCGGCACAGTGTGATTTATTCCCGTGGAAATAAGTTTTGATAACTGACTGAAAAATATTGTGCCTACGCTGTAAACGGCCGCTTCTTTCATAGTCATTGAGAAAAAGAAAACGAGAAAAGCAACGTTAATCGGTCCTCCGCCGACGCCTAAAAATGATGCCGTGCAGCCTAAAATAAAGCCGATTAGAATAATGCCGAGTTTGTTTTTTACTTTAAAACTTTTTTTGTTTTTTATATTTATGTAAATTACCGAAATCAGCAGAAGTGCACAGAGAATTATGCCCTGAATGCTTTTCAGAATGCCGTTTGAAACGATGTTCAGCAGGCTGTCAAACAGAAATGAACCCGTAAAACCGCCGAGTACCGCTCCTGCCGACAGGGTAATTATAAATTTAAAATCAATTTCGGTTTTTGCTTTGATGTGCTTTGCCGTAGAACTAATGCTCATACTGAATACGGCACACGCAGATATAAAATTGACTGCGTCAACTGTATCATATCCGATAAGATCAAGCACGGGCTTGATAATAACGCCGCCGCCAAGCCCTGCAAAAGCACCGAAAAATGTGGCAAAAATAATTATGGTGCCGTAAATAATCAAGTGCATAAATTAATCCTTTTCAATGTAAACTGTTTTGGTCGGGAATGCAAAATCAGTGCCGTTTTCTTCAACAATCTTTTTGATTTCAAAATTAAAATCATTCATAAAACGGCAGTATTCTTCATAATCTGTTGTGCCTATGTAAAATCTGATTTGCAGATTAAGCGATGAATCGTCAAATTCAGAAAAGCATACTCTTATATTCTCTTTGCAAACAATTTCACTGCTGTTAAGATAATCCGAAATATCATTTTCGCATTTCTTTATAATCGCGGCAGGTGTTGAATAAAGAATACCGATTTTGAATTCAACAAGCCTTTTATTGAGCTTTGAAAGATTTGTTATGTTCGCCTCACTCAGTTTTGAGTTTGGTACAACTACAACAGAGTCTTCAAGCGTTCTGATTCTTGTGGAACGCATTGTAATATCCTCAACTATGCCCTTGAATTCGGCAGTTTCGATTAAATCGCCTACGTCAAACGGCTTGTCAAGCATAATGAAAAAGCCCGAAACAAGATTTTTTAACGAATCCTGCATTGCCAGCGAAACGGCAAGACCGCCTACGCCGAGACCTGTAAGAAGACCGTTTATGTTGTAGCCGAGTTCGGAAATCACCATAACAACTGCAAGGCATATTGTCAGGAATTTAAGTATATTTGATATGAATTTAACTGCAACGCCGTTGAAGCGGCTGTCCTTGTCAGTTTTCAGAATTACATTCAGATTTTCCGAAACATAGCAGAGTATGCACCAGCACACAATCAGAATGGAAAACACTTTGAATGTATTTAAAACGACAGGCTTTTGATAGTTAATGTATACGCCGATAAATGCGCCGAGCAGCACGAAAAAGAAGGAAACGGGTTTTTTCAGGCTTGATTTAAAGCCGTCTCTGTTTTCAGGGTGCTTCGCAAAAATGATTTTTGATAAAACATTTAAAATTCCTTTTGAAATCGGGTTGCGCAGTGCCGTGAGTGCCGCAAATACTGCAACGCCGATTACAATGTTTATGTACGGTAAAACCGTGTTAAAAAAATCGCTCATATTCAGTCCTCATCTATACAGTAAAAATTGCTTTCCCATGCAGGAATGTATCTGCTGTGGCGAAAATAAATTTTGTAATTCTTATTCATTTCAAGTATTTTAAGCGGCAGTGCAAACATATCTTCATTTCTGTGATATGCACAGATGTAAAGTTTCGGCCTGTACTTTGAAATTGTGGTTTTGCAGCCGTCAAGTGCTTTCAGTTCAGCACCCTCAATATCCATTTTCAGCATTGTTATTCTGTCGTCGATAAGACTGTCAATATCGCTCACTTTAACAGGCACGCCGCTTGCAGAAAGCTTTGAATTTCGCCCCGCTTTTTTGGCAAAAATAAGTGTGTCCTTTTTATTCCATGCACCCATATTGAAAAGCGTAATATTTTCCATATCCTGCGTGTTTTTCGTCAGCTTTTTAAAGTTTTTTTCGTCCGGCTCGAGCGCATAAATATGTCTGTAATTTCCATTTGTAAAATCAGTGAATTCTTTGATTGTGTCGCCGTCATATGCGCCCATATCAACAATGGTTTCATCATTGCCGAGCTTTAGAATATCACGGTAAATGCTTGCTTTGTCATCGGTTGTACTGTTTAAAAGACAGTCAATTTTGCCGCTGATTTTAAAGTTGATAATATTTTCATAAACACGCCTGCTTTCGTCGTCTGCAAGGTGACTGTATACTTCTTCAAATTTTTCACGGTTTTCTTCAAAATATCTTCGTGTAAAAATTCCGTCACCTGCAACAGGCACGTCGGGGGCAAAAACCTTGTGCTCACTGTTGATTTTTTTTATGTTTTCTATAACGCTTTCAATATGGCTTGCAAACGCAAGAACAACGTTGAAATCATCAAATTCTTCACATATTTCACTGTATTTTTTTACTTTGTATCCTAAAAATGAATGGTCTCTTACAAATTCGTCGCTTGCAAAGATTGCCGAAACGGATACGCCGTAATCTTTTAGCACTGAAATAATTTTTTCTGCACCGTTTCCCATTCCGTATATAACAACGGGCTTGCCGTCATATTTTAAAAACTGCCATATGTCTGTTTCGATAATATTAAGGCTCATAAAATCACCTAAAGTTATTATAGCATAAAACTGTATATTTTACAATTAAAACTACACTCTTTACA
>CABUAS010000092.1 GCA_902489595.1 uncultured Oscillospiraceae bacterium
CATATATAGTCAAGACATTTTTATTAATTTTGTTAAAAAACTATCAAATTTTTTATACATTAAAGCGGAATTCGACTATATCTCCGTCTTTCATAACATATTCCTTGCCTTCGCTGCGGACAAGTCCTTTTTCTTTGCAGGCCGCCATACTTCCGTTTTCAATAAGATCGCTGAAAGCAACAACTTCCGCTCTTATAAATCCACGCTCAAAGTCGGTGTGAATTTTACCTGCTGCCTGCGGTGCTTTTGTGCCTTTTTTTATTGTCCAGGCGCGAACTTCTTTTTTTCCTGCCGTAAGAAATGAAATCAGACCGAGCAGGGAATAGCTCTTTTTGATAAGCCTGTCAAGACCGCTTTTTTCGAGTCCCATATCCGCAAGAAAGATTTCTTTTTCATCTTCTTCAAGAGTTGCTATTTCAGCCTCCATTTCAGCACATATAGGCAGTGTTTCTGCACCTTCTTCAGCTGCAATTTCTTTAACGGTATTAAAGTTTTTGTTGTCCTCAATTCCGTTTGCAAAATCATCCTCGCTCATATTGCAGGCGTAAATAACCGGCTTGATTGTAAGCAGTGATACTTCTTTAAGATATTCCGCCTCGTCTTCACTTATCTCAACACTTCTTGCCGTTTTGCCGTTTTCCATTTCACCGTAAAGTCTTTCAAGAAAAGCAACTTCGCCTGCAAGTGTTTTGTCGCCTTTCATAGCCTTTTTCCTGCTGTCAATTCTTCTTGCAAGTATGTCAAGGTCTGATAAAATCAGTTCAAGATTTATTGTTTCAATATCTCTTGTAGGGTCAATAGAGCCGTCAACATGCGTTATATCGTCGTTTTCAAAGCATCTTACCACGTGAATAATTGAGTCAACCTCTCTTATGTGGCTCAAAAATTTGTTGCCGAGACCTTCGCCTTTTGATGCGCCTTTAACAAGACCTGCAATGTCTACAAATTCAATAGTTGCAGGCGTAAATTTGTCAGGCTCATACATTTCTGCAAGTTTGTCAAGCCTTTCATCGGGAACGCAAACCATGCCTACATTCGGCTCTATTGTGCAGAAAGGGTAGTTGGCGCTTTGCGCACCTGCGTTTGTTATAGCGTTAAATAATGTGCTCTTTCCCACGTTGGGAAGTCCTACAATACCAAGTTTCATTTCAGTTCTCCTTACATTTAATCAACACTAAGTATATAACAATAATAACGATTTTACAAGCATAAAATATTTCATACTGTCAACAGACAGGCATATATTGTAGGGGTCGATGCCCACATCGACCCGCAGTTAAAATATTTTTAATATTATTCTTGACTTTGCATTATAATAAGACTAAAATATTATGTAATATTTCGTAGAATATACTGATTAATTAAATTTGATAGGAGAGGATATTATGCAGTTGAATGGTTCTCAGATTGTTCTTGAAGTTCTTAAAGAACAGGGTGTTGACACTATTTTCGGTTACCCGGGCGGAACAATTCTTAATATTTTTGATGAACTGTATAAATACGGAGATACTTTTAATCATATCCTTACTGCACATGAGCAGGGTGCTGCCCACGCAGCAGACGGTTATGCAAGGGCAACAGGCAAGGTTGGTGTCTGCTTTGCAACTTCAGGTCCCGGCGCAACAAATCTTGTAACCGGTATTGCAACCGCTTATATGGATTCAATCCCCGTAGTTGCAATCACCTGCAATTATGCTACTTCGGGTCTGGGCAGGGATTCTTTCCAGGAAGTAGATATTACAGGTATCACAATGCCTATCACAAAACATAACTTTATGGTAAAGGATATTAACGAACTCGCCTCCACAATCCGCCGTGCGTTCAGAATTGCACAGAGCGGCAGAAAAGGTCCTGTTCTTGTTGATATTCCGAAAGACATTACTGCTCTTACATGTGAATATACTAAAGAAGAAAAGGTTCAGCCGGAACCGTTCAAACTTCCTAAAGACCACTGTGTTGAAAGAGCTGTAGAACTTCTTAAATCAGCCAAAAAACCGCTTATTTATTCAGGCGGCGGCGCAATTCTTTCAAATGCAGGCAAACAGCTTGTTGAATTTGCAGAAAAAATTGATGCTCCCGTTGTTTCAAGTCTTATGGGTCTTGGCGCATTTTCGAATTCACATCCGCTTCATCTCGGCTTGATCGGTATGCACGGCCATTTTGAATGTAATAAAGCGGCGCATGACTGTGATGTTCTTATTGTCTGCGGCGCAAGATTTTCAGACCGTGTTGCAGGCAACAGAGCAAAGTTTGCCCCGAATGCTGAGATTTTACATATTGATATTGATGCCGCTGAGATGGACAAGAATGTATTTTCAAATTATCACTTAAAAGGCGATCTTGCCGCAGTTCTTCCTATTCTTACCGAAAAGTTGCCTCAGCTTGACCATAGTGATTGGAAAAAGGAAATTGACGGCTTTAAACGCCCGTTTGTTCAGCTTCAGATTGGTGATTACGTTAACCCGCAGACCCTTATTGAAAAGATTGACGACGCTACAGATGATAATGCAATTATCGTTACAGACGTTGGTCAGCATCAGTTATGGGCTGCTCAGTTCTATAAATTCAAGCAGCCGAGAACATTGCTTTCATCAGGCGGTCTCGGCACGATGGGTTATTCAATGGGCGCTTCAATGGGCGGTCAGGTAGGATGCCCCGATAAGCAGGTAGTTATGTTTGCAGGTGACGGCGGTTTTCATATGAATCTTTCCGAGCTTGCAACGATGGCATCATATAATATTCCTGTTAAAATGTTTATTATGAATAATACCGTGCTCGGTATGGTTCGTCAGTGGCAGAAGCTGTTTTATGAAAATCGTTTTTCCGATACAGATCCCCACAGAAAAACAGATTTTGTAAAAGTTGCTGAGGCTTTCGGCGTTAAAGGATTAAGAATAAACACAAATGATGATATTGATGCTGTTCTTAAAGAGGCATTCAGTTATGACGGCCCTGTTCTTGTGGACTGCCGAATCAGTCCTGATTCAAATGTTCTGCCTATGATTCCTCCGGGAGGAGCACATACAGACATTATTGAGAAATTTAATTAAGGAGGATACCGAAATGAAAGAAAAATTAGTTTTATCTGTTCTTACCGATAATGAAAGCGGTGTTCTCCAGAGAGTGGCATCCCTTTTCTCAAGAAGAGGCTATAACATTTCTTCACTTACCGTAAGTGAAACGGAAGACCCGAAATTTTCAAGAATGACTATTGAAACAAGCACTGAAAGAGAGAATTTCAGGCAGATAAAGCGCCAGCTTTTAAAACTTGAAATCGTTAAAAAAGTTTCGGAACTTACCGAAGAAAATGCCGTTTCTTCCGAACTTCTGCTTGTTAAAGTCTGTGCCAAAGGCATTCCGCAAAAAAATGCTTTGCTTGCTTTCAATATTAAATACGGCGCAAGAGTGCTCGATGTTTCGCTTGAAACAATTACTCTTGAATTTACAGGTGCAGGCGATACAATAGATGAATTTATTGATTATCTTGAGAATAATTTCGGTATTGTTGAACTTGCAAGAACCGGTATTACATCACTCCAGCGCGGAGAAGGCAGTTTTACCGAAGACATTTAATTTATTATCAATACATATTTATAATAGGAGTTACTTATTATGGGAATGACAATGACACAAAAAATCCTTGCAGACCATGCAGGACTTGAAAGTGTTGTCCCCGGTCAGTTGATTGAGGCAAAACTTGATATGGTTCTCGGCAATGATGTCACTTCGCCCGTTGCAATCAACGAAATGGGCAAGTTCGGCAAGGATGCCATATTTGATAAAACAAGAATTTCACTTGTTATGGACCATTTTACGCCAAACAAGGATATTCAGTCTGCCGAAAACTGCAAGCAGGTAAGAGAGTTTGCCAAAAAGCATTCTATTCTGCATTACTATGATGTCGGCAATATGGGTATTGAGCATGCTCTTCTACCTGAAAAAGGCATCGTAACCTGCGGTGACTGCATTATCGGTGCAGACAGCCATACCTGCACATACGGCGCACTCGGCGCATTTTCAACGGGTGTTGGCTCAACCGATATGGCAGCAGGTATGATTTCAGGTAAGGCATGGTTTAAAGTTCCGTCGGCAATAAAAGTTGTTGTTACGGGCGAAAAGCCGAAATATATCAGCGGCAAAGACGTTATTCTTAATATCATCGGCAGAATCGGTGTTGACGGCGCACTTTACAAAAGCCTTGAATTTACGGGTGATGGTATTAAAAATCTTTCTATGGATGACAGGCTTACAATCGCCAATATGGCTATTGAGTGCGGCGCTAAAAACGGAATTTTTCCTGTTGATGATGTTACGCTTGAGTATGTAAACGGCAGATCGCTTCGTGATTATAAGATTTACGAGGCAGATGAAGACGCTGAGTATGACGAGGAAATTGTTGTTGACCTGTCAACACTCAAATCAACAGTTGCTTTTCCGCATCTTCCCGAAAATACAAAAACTATTGACGAGATTCCCGAAATTAATATTGATCAGGTTGTTATCGGTTCGTGTACAAACGGCAGAATGGAAGATATGCGCACAGCCGCATCAATCATTAAAGGTCATAAGATTGCTAACGGCGTTCGCACAATCATAATTCCTGCAACTCAGCAGATTTATCTTGATTGTATCAAAGAGGGACTTACAGAGATTTTTGTTGAAGCAGGTGCAATCGTTTCAACACCTACTTGCGGTCCGTGCCTCGGAGGTCATATGGGTATTCTTGCTAAGGGTGAAAGAGCCGTTTCAACTTCAAACAGAAACTTTGTCGGCAGAATGGGTCACACAGAGTCTGAAATTTATCTTGCTTCTCCTGCTGTAGCCGCTGCTTCTGCCGTTAAAGGTTATATTGCAGACCCTGCTGAACTGGAGGACTAAATTATGAATATTGCTAAAGGAAAAGTACATAAATTCGGTGATAATGTAGATACAGACGTTATCATTCCTGCTCGTTATCTTAATAAGAGTGAAGAGGCTTGGCTTGCTTCTCATTGTATGGAGGATATTGACAAGGAATTTGTAAATAAAGTTCAGGCAGGCGATATTATGGTTGCCGAAGCAAATTTCGGCTGCGGCTCTTCAAGAGAGCATGCACCGATTGCCATTAAAGCAAGCGGCATCTCCTGCGTAATCGCATCAACCTTTGCACGTATTTTTTACAGAAATGCCATCAATATCGGTCTTGCAATTCTTGAATGTGACGAGGCTGCAAAGGATATTAAAGACGGCGACGAGGTAAGCGTTGATTTTGACAGCGGTGTTATTACAAATATTACCACAGGCAAAACATATCAGGCTCAGCCGTTCCCTGAATTCATTCAAAACATAATTTCTAAAGGGGGACTTATGAAATCAATCGGCTGATTTCATATACTGGCAATGCACTTGGTTATTAATAAAGAACTGCTCAGCAAATGCGGCGGCGGTTCAGATGAATATTGGTTTTCATATAAAGATTATACAGTAAAAAATATAAATCAGTTCAATACCGATGATAAACCTGACGATGTAGGGCAGACTGCTTATTTCGTTTCAATCGGAATTATTCCGTTCGTTTCCGTTTCAAATGAAGAAATTATGAGAAATTTCGTTAAAGAAAAAGGTTCAAAGAAATTGAATAACATTCTGAATGATGTTACGAGCGAAAATTTCATTGAAACGTTCTGGAAGTATTTCAATGCTTATCCCGAGCTTAAGGACGGGCTTGATGATTTTGCTCATAATTATATCATCAGTAAAGTTCAGTCATGGTGCAATGAAAACAATATTGATTTTACACTTGATTTATAATAATAAATTTTGTAGGGGAGGGCCTCTGTGCCCTCCCGATTTTCATTTTTTATAAATTTTTATGCAACACTTTGCAGTGAAATTTACACTTTATAATTGTCAATCCCCGTTTTTGATGCATTTTTGCATAAAAAATGTGCAGTTTTGCATTTTCGATTGTTTCTTTTTTATTTTATGCTAAGATAAAATTGACATTGAATTTATCTTTATTTGAGAAAGGAGCATATGTTTTATTTATCTTGGTCGGTAAATAATTATAAAGAGGGGAACAAAAATGAAAAAAATTTTAATGATTATACTGGCAATGATGATTTC
>CABUAS010000093.1 GCA_902489595.1 uncultured Oscillospiraceae bacterium
ACTACTTCGCTTATAAATTATTTTAGCAATTTTGAAACTCCTGAAGATGCATTTGATTTTCTTCATTCTGAAAAAATAGTTGATATTATTCAAGGTGATGAATCTTGTATGATTATTTATAAAACAGATGATAATGTATTAAGTTGGGATTATGTTTTAAAATCTGAAGATAAATATAAAATACCATATGATTTTTCATCAAAACAGGTTTTTCAATCTCTTTCTGAAAAAGGAAATTTTAGTATTTATAATATTAAAGGAAGTAACGATTATTATATTACCGGTATAATTGTTACTGAAAATGATAATTTAACAATTGTTAATAGCGATAAATGTTAATTATATCATTGCTAATGAAATTATTGTTGATAACAAAAAACAAAAAACAATTTATATATATGATACAATTAAAAAATCCATTAATGATTATTATTTGATTATTAACGATGAAAAAATTATTTTTCAATAACTTCAAGTACAACAATGATTAATTTCATTGTTTACTACGGTGGGCGGCAAACACTTTTTACTTTTCAACCTACATACACTTACTTACAATTTTACCTCCGCCCACCGTTCTCTCAAAAACACATTACAACAACACAAACGGGCAATTCATAAATTGCCCCTACAACCTCGTAGGGGAGGGTCTCCGTGCCCTCCCGCTACAACAATAATCACCACGGAAACGGAATATACATCAACCGGCAACTTCGTTTCAAAGTCAATTGACGA
Organism: uncultured Oscillospiraceae bacterium; assembly: GCA_902489595.1. GTDB lineage: Bacteria > Bacillota > Clostridia > Oscillospirales > Acutalibacteraceae > Eubacterium_R. Next base: position 736 of record CABUAS010000093.1, read on the forward strand.
GCGTGGAAATGCAACCAACTATTCATATGATACAGACAAAGGCACGCTCCAAAGCGTAACCAATGCCGAAGATGTTACAACCGAGTATAAATACAATGCAAACAACAACTCCCTGCTTTCTGTTTCATCATCAGGCGTTACAAACAGCTACGATTACAGCAAAGACAGATTGCAAAACATTAATGTTAACGGCGCTTTGCAGTACAAGTTTGAATACGACAAGTTCGGCAGAACTACTGCAAACAAGGTCGGCAACGGCACAAATTGGAAAACACTGTCCGAAATGGACTACAATACGGCAGGTCTGCTTGCAAAGCAAACCTACGGCAACGGAGATTATGTAGATTTTACGTATGATTCATTTGACCGTCAGACTGAAAAGAAGTATAATGGAGATAACACAAAGCGTGTTACTTATTCATACGGCAACAACGGCTCTGTTGCACAGATTACCGACTATTTCACTAATTCAAATACCCGTTTCACCTATGACCTTGCTGACCGTGTAGTTTCACAGCGTGAATATTCAGGCACAACCAAAAACGGCGGTGAACTGCTTTCGTATACCGACTTCACCTATGCAGACAAGACAAATTATTTAACAGGTATTAAGCATTTCTCCCCGCTCGGCACGCAGACTATCGGATACACCTACGGCAATCTAAAAAGAGGCTATATGCCCGATCAGGTTTACGGTGTAAGCTGGAACGGTGCAAACAAGCTGCAGAATTATTATGACGATCTCGGCAGATTGGTGAGAAAATCATTTAATGGTATTAAAGAATTTGGCTCGGTGTATACCTATGAAGATATTACCGTTAACAATGATCAACGCACAACAACGCTTGTTCATTCTGTTGAAACGCCAACGGGCACTTATACTTACACTTACGATAAGCTCGGCAACATAACTGCCATATCTGACGGCACGTACACCACGAGTTATGAATATGACAGCCTGAATCAGTTAACAAGAGTTAATGACGAAAAAGCAGGCAAAACCTATACATATTCCTATGTTAATGGTAACATTACCGAACAAAATGAATATGATTACACCGTAGGGGACGGCGTCCTCGACGTCCCGCAAACTACCAAAACGTGGGAATACAACGACAGCACTTGGAGTGACTTATTAACCAACTACAACGGCACACCGATTACCTATGACGAAATCGGCAATCCACTTACAATCGGTGAAAAATCTCTCACCTGGACAGGCAGACAGTTACAGAGTATAACTGACGGTGATAGTGAAATTTCCTACACCTACAACGGTGACGGTTTAAGAACATCAAAAACTGTTAACGGCACTAAAACTGAATATTTCTACAATGGCTCAATTCTCGCAGGGCAGAAAACCGGCGACGATACCCTCGTATTTATGTATGATAACAATTCCGATATTTTTGGATTTATTTACAATGATACGGAATATTATTATATTAAGAATGCTCAGAACGATGTTGTTGCTATTGCAGATGCAAACGGCACAGTTCTTGTAAAATATGAGTATGATGCTTGGGGTAAGGTTATCTCGATTACTGACAAAGACGGCAATCCAATTGATGATTCCGTAGGGAACGGCGTCCTCGACGTTCCGTCAAACACCGCCGAACCTACAACCGCTGATGAAACCGCAACCGTTGACGAATCGGTTTCTTTAACCACGGTTGACCCGCAGATCGCACAAATCGCACATCTCAACCCCATCCTCTACCGCAGTTATTACTACGATAAGGAAACTGAATGGTACTATCTCAACACCCGCTACTATTCACCCGATATGTGCAGGTTTATTAATGCAGATGCATATGTCCAGACAGCACAAGGTATGCTTGATAAAAACATGTTTGCATATTGTTTAAATAATCCTGTCAATATGTTTGACGATTTTGGGAATTGGCCCAAATGGATGAAAAAAGCAGCAAATTGGGTAAATAAAACTATCATTAAACCTATTTCTAATTTCTTTAATCCAAATACCAATACAATAAGTGGCAAGTTTAAAAATGGTATATTTCGCGGTTCAGGTTCATTAACAGCTGGATATAGTGAAAAAAACAAGCGATTACAAATTAATTCAAAATCTGGGAAAAAGAATGGAATGCTTGGAATATACAGAAAAACTTCTATAGGAAATGCTTCTGGAAAAATAGGAGTTGGAAACGAAGTTGTTGCTTTATCTTTAAAAGGAGTAGGAGATGGACTAACAGCTACCACACAAGCAGGTATACAATATAAAGAAGGTATCGGATTAGCGGCAAGGGCGAAAGCCTCTGTATTATCTGGTAGAGTAACTGCTGAATTAGAATTATCTGGCTGGCAAATTGAATTAGGTGTTTCTGGAGACTTTCTTTCTATTGGTGCTGAAGCAATGATAGGCGTATTTCCTGATGAGGGATTTATGACAGAAATAGATGCCGGTGCAGGTTTATTTGGTGCTGGATTTGTATTCCGAATAAAGCCAAAACAGTAAATTGGAGAAATTATTATGAAAAAAGCTATTAAATATATATATAATGCTAATCCGTTATATATTCATTTCAAAAAACATTTTTGTCCAAAATGTGGGTCAAAAGTGAAATTAGGATATATCAGTAAAACAGTTAATTCTAATTCACCAGAAGCAAAAAACTATGATTTTTCTGTTGGTGATACTTTTTTAATTGGTGATGTTGAATTTCGAACAAAATGTTTTTATTGTACAAACTGTAAAATAAATATTTCTTTTAAAGAAATGAAAAACTATGAAGATAAAAACAAAAAACATAGATAATGTTTTATCGTAATACAAATAAACATTTTTTGTGCTAAAAATACATCATCATACGGTAGGAGACTTCACCCCCCCCGCTGCAATCAAACCATTATTTCAGGTACAACAATGATTAAATTCATTGTTAACCCGGTGGGCGGCATTTCCCCAAATTTTTATCATTTTATTTTACCGCCGCCCGCCGTTCTCTCAAAACACATTACAATACAATCACATACATACAACCTTATGACAACACAAACAGGCAATTCATAATTGCCCCTGTAATCTCGTAGGGGCGGATACTATCCGCCCGCAACACCAACTACCAAAACGTGGGAATACAACGATTCCACTTGGAGTGATTTACTTACCAATTTCAATGGTGAATCAATTACCTATGACGAAATCGGCAACCCGTTAACAATCGGTGAAAAATCTCTCACTTGGACAGGCAGACAATTACAAAGTATTACTGACGGTGATAGTGAAATTTCCTACACCTACAACGGTGACGGCTTAAGAACATCAAAAACCGTAAACGGGGAAACCACCAACTATTACTACAATGGCTCAATTCTCGCAGGTCAGAAAACAGGCGATGACACACTCGTATTTATGTATGATAACAATTCCGACATTTTCGGTGTTATCTACAACGATGTTGAATACTATTATATTAAGAATGCACAAAACGATGTTATCGCTATTGCAGATACTGACGGAAATGTTCTTGTAAAATATTTCTACGATGCCTGGGGTAAAATCATTTTAATCACTGACGGCAATGATAATGATATTACCAATTTAGAAAATGATTTAACCTTGGGTCAAGGTGATATTTTGACCGGAGAAACAAATCCTGTTTTAGATGAAAACGGTAACCCTGTAACAGAAGCTTCAACGTCAGTAATTCTTGCACGTATTAATCCTATTCTCTACCGCAGTTACTACTACGATAAGGAAACTGAGTGGTATTATCTCACTTCAAGATTTTATAATCCTGAATTTTGCAGGTTCATTAATTCAGATAATTATGCTTTACCTACCGCTACACCTACAGAATTAACAGATAAAAATCTATTTGCTTATTGCGATAACAATCCAGTAACTCGTGTTGATGACGAAGGAACTTTTTGGAATTTTGTAATCGGTGCAGTCGTTGGTGCCGCAATTAGTGCAGCCTCTGCAGCAATAAGTGGTGGTGATGCGAAATCAATTGCACTATCGGCAGTTACCGGCGCTATAGGTGGTATAATAGGCGCGTCTGGTTTAGGAATGGTTGGTCAAATTGCTGCCGGTGCAATATTAAGTGGTGGAAGTAATTTAGCAAATCAAACATTAGTTGAAGGAAAAAGTTTAAAACAATTAACAGTAGAAGATTGGATCGATGTCGGAATAGATACTGTTGTTGGCGGAGTAACAGCAGCAGTTTCTTATAAAATAACGCTGTCTTCATCAAAAGAAGCGACCAAAACTATCAACGATGTAATGTATAGATATTTAAAAGGTGAACAACGCTTAATACGTGGGGATAGATATTATAAGGGTTCAATGAAACGAGGTCTTGAAATTATGAATAGTGGATTTAAGCGATTAAATACTGTTAGAGGCAAATCTTCTGCAATAGGTTCATCATTAAGCGGCTTTTTTACCACCGTAAAAAATACATTTAGAAGGTGGTTCAAGAGATAATATGATTAAAAAATTTATATTTTTTCCAATATGGAAAATTGATGAACTTGAAAACTCCTTAAAAGAAATGGAAAAACAAGGATACCGTTTAGATTACATTAAATATTCCTATTGGTTTTATTTTAAAGAATCAAATCCAAAAAATGTAAATTATTTCATGTCATATAATAACAGTCGAAAACTAAATTGCTCATTTTGTGATAGCAATATTTTATCTAATCATCATGGTCATGAAATTAATTCTTATCATTGTTTTTATAATTTTTATCGAACTACTGAATCAAATGATAAACTCGATTTTCTTTATGAAATACAACGAGAAATTACATTACATTCAATTTTAGAATTATTTTTCACTGCATTTTTCATGTTTTCACTCTTTTTTGTTTTAACACTTTTGAGTATAAAAAACACTAATATAGTATCAATGATTTTTGTACTGTTTTGTACTCTTGTTTGTTTGTTTTTTACACTATATTATCTTTATGCATATATAAAGCAAAAACAAAAAGTAAAAAAATGGGAGAAAGATAATTCAAAGAAAAAATAGCACACAAAAACAATTTTTCGTATTAATGAACAAACCTTTATTTCAGGTACAACAATGATTTTATCATTGTTTGCTATGGTGGGCGGCTTTTCCCCAAATTTTTATCATTTTATTTTACCACCGCCCACCGTTTTTCAAAAACACATTACTACATTATAAAAATACAATCTTATAA
>CABUAS010000094.1 GCA_902489595.1 uncultured Oscillospiraceae bacterium
ACGGTAATTATATTATTACATAAAAAAGGCGGAATATAATCCGCCTTTAAATTTTTTAATTTTTTGACCAACTTGATTTTGAAAACAAAAACAGCATCGGGAAAATTTCAAGCCTGCCGAAAAGCATTGCAAGCGAAAGCACAATTTTTGAAAAAGGACTGTAAAACACATAATTTGCCGTAGGTCCGACCTCTGCAAGACCCGGTCCGATATTATTAAAGCAGGCAACTGCCGCCGTGAAATTTGTTTCAAGGCTGGAATTTTCAAATGAAAGCAGTAAAAATGCTGAAAGAAGAACAGCGACATAAACAGCAAAATAAATACTGACATTCGTTATAACCGATTTGCCGACCGTTTTCCCCTCAAATTTTACAACATTTACAGAACGCGGGTGAAGCATATGGCGAAGTTCTTTTTTTATCATTTTAAATAAAAGAACAACCCTTGAAACCTTTAATCCGCCTCCCGTTGAACCCGCACACGCACCGATACACATAAGCAGAATAAGCACTGTTTTTGAAAAAGCAGGCCACAAATTAAAGTCTGTTGTGGCATAACCCGTTGTTGTCATAATTGAAGAAACCTGAAAAGCCGACGCTCTTACAGCCTCGCCTATACTGCCGAACATTGAACGCGTATTTACGACAATGGCCGCCGCCGACAGAAATGCAATCCCAACGTATGCCCAGAGTTCCTGACTCTTAAGCGCATCTTTGATTTTCCCTGCAAGGATAAGATAATAAAGATTGAAATTAGCACCGAAAAGAAACATAAATACTGTAATAACCCACTGCAAATAAGGACTGTAGCCTGCAATACTGTCTGCCTTAACGCCGAAACCGCCCGTACCTGCCGAGCCGAAAGAATGAACAACACTTTCAAAAAACGGCATTTTGCCGATACAAAGCAGAATAATCTCAACGACAGTCATTGCTATATAAATAATATAAAGAATTTTTGCAGTATTTTTAACTTTAGGTACAATTTTACCTACAATAGGCCCGGGCATTTCCGCACGGATAATGTGAATTGAGCGGTCGGTTATTGACGGAATAATTGCCATAACAAACACAAGAACGCCCATACCGCCTATCCAGTGCGTAAAACTCCGCCAGAACAAAAGTCCCTTGCTCATAGACTCAACATCGGTTAAAATCGACGCACCCGTTGTTGTAAAACCCGATACCGTTTCAAAAAATGCATCAACATATGACGGGATTTCACCGCTGATAACAAACGGCAGTGCGCCTATTGCCGACATAAGAACCCACGCAAGAGAAACTGTTACAAAACCTTCTTTTGCATAAATCACCCTGTTTTTCACGCGTGAACCGAGAGACATAACTGTGCCGAGAACAAGCGACACGGCAATCGTGATAAGAAAGGCAGACCAGCACTTTTCTTTATAAATCAGAGAAACCGCAAGAGGCAGCAGCAAAAGACACGCCTCAACCTGAATAATTCTGCCGATTATATGAAACACCATTTTTTTATTCATAATTCAGACCTGCCTATTTTAATACATCTGTTAAATTATTTAAGTGCCGTTTTGTTGAAACAACAATAACCTTATCACCTTTTAATATGAAATCATCACCCGTAGGAACAATCGTTTTACCTTTACGGAAAATAGCGGAAATCAGAATGTTTGACTTAAATGAAATTTCCTTTAAAGGTCTGTTTGTAACTTTTGATTCCTCGGTAACAATAAATTCAAGCGCCTCGGCAGTGCCGTCCATAATTCTGTAAAGCGTTTCCATATTACTGCCTGCTGAATTTTCAAGCGCACGTGCATACCTTACAACCACATTTGATGCTGAAGATTTTGGCGATACAAGATAATCAATGCCGAGTTTTTCAGCCATAATGCTAAGTTCATTGCTGTTTACTTTTGTAATAACCTGAGGCACATTATGAGCCATGGCAAAAAGCGAAACAAGAATATTTTCTTCGTCCATACCCGTAAGTGCAATAAATGCGTCAAGAGAATCAAGACCTTCTTCCTGCAAAAGCTCCTGATTTGAGCCGTCGCCGTTCAGAATAACCGCTTTCGGCAGAAGTTCGCAGAGATGCTGACATTTCTGCATATCTTTTTCAACTATTTTTACCGAGTTGCCTGCCATAATAAGCATTTTTGCAAGATAATATGTTGTTTTGCCGCCGCCCAAAATCATTATGCTGCGTGCTTTTTTCTGATACTGACCGGCAGAACGCATAAGTTTATTGATTTCATTAAAATTGGCGGCGATACTGATTTTATCCCCTGCCTCAATCACAAAATTGCCATCGGGAATAACTGTATCATCATTGCGCTGAACTGCACAAACGAGCACATTTGATTTGAATTTCGTGCTTATTTCGCTGAGTGAAAGTCCGCTCAAAGCAGAATTCGGCTTAACACGCTGTTCAATAAGAGCAAAGTTTCTTGCCGAAAAGCGTTCGATTTTGGTAGCAGACGGCAGTTTGAGCATACCGAAAAGTTCCTGTGCCGTTATAAGTTCGGGATTTATTGCCATTGAAAGATGAAGTTGATTTTTCATAAAGCCGAGGCTTTTATCGTTATACTCGGGATTTCTGATTCTTGCCACAGTGTGGTGAGCACCCATTTTGCGTGCAAAAAAGCAGCTGAGCATATTAAGTTCATCAGAGCCTGTTGCAGAAATAAAAAGATTTGCACGGCTTATTTCAGCCTCTTCAAGCGTTTCATAATCAGCGCCGTTGCCGCACACGCCCATAACATCATAAACATTATTAACTTCTTCGATAACGGCAGGGTCTGTATCAATGGCTATAACATCATGACCTTCGGTAACAAGATTTTCAAGAATATCTCTGCCGATTTTGCCGCATCCCGAAATTACTATATACATAATGACGCTGTCCTTTCATCACAAAAGAATTTTATATTCGAAAGCACTTTTGAATATCGTGATACCTACCGATAACCAGCAATGTATCCGTTGCCGTAAGCCTTGTTTCAGGTGATATTGCAAGTTCAAGGCTGCCGTTTCGTTTAATCGCCATAATATTGATTTTATGCTTTTTTCTTATATCAAGATCACCGATGGATTTGCCCGTCCAGTGGCTCGGAACATCTACTTCAAATACTGCATATTCGCTGTCAAGCTCAATATAATCAAAAATATGCTCGCTTGTAAATTTGATTGCACTCCATTTTGCAAGCTGTTTTTCAGGGTAAACGATTTCGTCTGCACCGTTTCTTAAAAGGAACTTTGCGTGAACATCACGAGCCGCCCTCGAAACAACATACGATGCTCCCAAATCTTTTAAAAGCGATGTGGTTTCAAGCGAACTCTGAAAATTATCGCCTATTGCAACAAAGCAAACATCATAATCATTAACGCCGAGAGTGCGCAGAAAATCTTCATTTGTGCTGTCCCCTATCTGAGCGTTTGTAACATAAGGAAGAACAGCATTTACTCTTTCTTCATCAATATCTACTGCCATAACTTCGTGGTCAAGTTCATCAAGCTGTTCGGCAATATGCCTGCCGAATCTTCCGAGACCTATCAATAAAACAGATTTCATATTCTTACTCCTATACTGTATTTTATCCTACCATAATTTTTTCCTGCGGCAGTTTTGAAACATCTGTATGCTTTGTAAATGTAGCATAAATAAGCGTTAAGCCGCCCACCCTGCCGAAAAACATAAGGCATATCAAAATCACCTGTGACAAAATCGAAAGATTCGGCGTTATGCCCGTAGTTACACCGACCGTGGCAATCGCCGACGCTGTTTCAAAAAGGCAGTCCACAAGCGGAATTTTTTCAATAAAACTGATTATCATTGCACTGAGCGAAAACAGCGAAAGATACATAAAAAATATTGCTGACGCCGTTTTAACTGTTTCATCTTCAATTCGTCTGCCGTGAAGCCTTGCATTATGACGCCTTTTGAATACAGCCGCCGCCGAGGCAAAAAGCACGGCAACTGTAGTTGTTTTCATACCGCCTGCCGTTGAACCCGAACAGCCGCCGATAAGCATAAGCAGTATCATAAGGAACCTGCCCGATTCGCTGAGCATATTAAAATCAATCGTGTTAAAGCCTGCTGTTCTTGCAGTTACCGTCTGAAAAAACGAGGCAAGAACTTTCTGACCTGCCGTCATATCGTTAAACGCCGATGATGAAAATTCTGCACAGTAAAAATAAACAGCGGGGATAATAAGGAGAAATACCGTCATTAAAAGAACTACTTTGCTCTGCATTCTGTATTTTCTGAAACGAAAACCGTGCGTTTTAATATCATCCCATGTTAAAAAGCCTATGCCGCCCGTAACAATAAGAAGCATAATTACAATATTTACAAGCGGATTTCCGACATATGATGTAAGCGAAGAATAAGGAGAACGAACGCCCATTAAATCAAAGCCTGCATTGCAGAACGCCGACACGGAATGGAAAACACTGTACCATATTCCTTTAATCCAGCCGAAATCCTTTATAAAAGCAGGGCTGAGCGCAAGTGCACCTATAAGTTCAATACAAAGTGAAGTTTTAATAATAAACCCGGTCATTTTAACTATGCCGCCGACCTGCGGTGCAGAAACAGCCTCCTGCATCGTTGTGCGCTGCATAATGCCGATTTTTCTGCCCATTATGCGTGTAAAAAACACGGCAATAGTTATAATTCCCATACCGCCGATTTGTATCATAGCAAGAATTATAATCTGACCGAAAAACGACCAGTATGTGGCAGTATCACGAACGACAAGTCCCGTTACGCACGTTGCCGAAACGGCAGTAAACAATGCGTCTTTAAACGGTGTTACGATATGCTCCGCGCTTGAAATAGGAAGTATCAGCAAAAGCGTGCCCAAAATAATAACACCGGCAAAGCCTAAGCTTATAATTCGTGATGTGGTAAAAAATCTTCTGATTTTTACGTGACTGATTTTAACTTCTTTCATCAAAATACACTTCTGAATTACTTAATTATTTATTACCTAAAGTAAATACCACGATTGTAGCAGGATTTTCAGGCAAAATCAATATACAAATTAACTTATCTGTTATTTTATCTGCGTTATTTTGTCTTTTTTCACAAAAAATACGTGGTCGGCAATATCCATCATCGCTTTATCATTCATTGAATCGGTATAAAAATTTTCAATATGCGCATCGGGGTAAAGTTCATTAAAAATCTTCACCTTATTTTCAAGAAAGCAAAGACGTTTAAATTTGCCTGTTTTCTTATCAATGCTTGAGCCGACATAATTTTTAATGCCAAGCCTTTTCATAATTTCATCAAGAATAAAATCTGTAGAGCCTGAAACAACAATATCGGTATCTTTCTGCACCGTTTTATACCACGGCTTGATTTTTTTCTCATTTTTATTCCAAAAATCGACAACGTTTTCCTTTACATCACCGAGATTGACATAATAACCCTCTAAAAATGATGCATACGCCTTTATCGCCTCTTCAACAGTAAACATATGCGTAGCATCTTTAATAGCAATAGCGATAAGTTTCGGAATATATTTCCATATCTTTATATCTCTTTTAACATAATAAAGAATAAAATCGACAAGCGTTTCGCCGTCATAAATTGTGTTGTCAAAATCGTAAACATTTACATTCATAAAATCACCGTAATCGGGGCAGTATTAACGCCCATATAAAATGATATTAGCAAAAATACAAAAATAAATCAACATTTTTATTTATTAATTTATAAATATAGATTTAAAGCGATATTATTCTTGACAAAGCGGTAAAGAAATTATATATTAAAATAAGTA
>CABUAS010000095.1 GCA_902489595.1 uncultured Oscillospiraceae bacterium
TAATATTTAATAAAAAAATGTTGATATACGCAAAAAAATGTTGTATTATATAGCAAGTTAAAAAATATGAAAGAGGAATGGATATGCAGAAGTTAAAATTAATTAATAAATATGCAGAAAAATTTGTTTCAGAAGCAGATATTAATGAAATGGCTCCCAAAGCAGTTGATGCTTTAAGAACGCTTCATTCTAAAAATGGCGCAGGAAATGATTTTCTTGGCTGGGTTACTCTGCCTACAGATTATGATAAGGAAGAGTTTGCAAGAATTAAAAAAGCAGCCGAATACATTAAAACAAATGCGGATGTTTTAATTGTAATCGGTATCGGCGGTTCATATCTCGGTGCAAGAGCAGTTATTGAGGCTTTAAAATCACCGAATTACAATGCGCTTGCTAAAGATACACCGCAGATTTATTTTATCGGCAACACAATCAGCCCCTCGATGCTTACTGAACTTCTTGAAATCTGTAAGGATAAAGATATTTGTGTAAATGTAATTTCAAAGAGCGGCACTACTACAGAACCTGCTATTGCTTTCAGAGTATTCAGAGATCTTGTTTACAGCAAATATTCAAAAGAAGAGGCTGCAAAGAGAATTTTTGCTACCACAGATAAAGCAAAAGGCACACTTAAAAACCTTGCAGATGAAGAAGGATATGAAACATTTGTAGTTCCTGATGATGTAGGTGGCAGATATTCAGTTCTTACTGCTGTAGGTCTTTTGCCGATTGCTGTTGCAGGTATTGATATTGACGCTTTAATGAGCGGCGCAAAATTTGCACAGGATAGCCTTAACAGTGAGGATATTAATGAAAATGACTGTCTTAAATATGCTGCAATACGCAACTGTTTATATGAACAGGGCAAAAAACTTGAATGTTTCATTTCTTATGAGCCTTGCATGACAATGTTTAACGAATGGTTAAAACAGTTGTTTGCAGAAAGTGAAGGTAAAGACGGTAAAGGATTATATCCTGTATCCTGTGTATTTTCTACTGATTTACATTCTGTCGGTCAGTATATTCAGGAGAGCGGTTCAAATCTTATGTTTGAAACCTGTATTAAGTTCAATACTCCGCTTGATGACTTTACTGTTACAGAGCAGGAGGGCAATATTGACGGTCTTAATTTCCTTGCAGGCAGAACACTCAGTTATGTAAATGAAAAGGCACGCCAGGGTACGCTCCTTGCTCACACAGAGGGTGGAGTACCAAATCTTATCCTTGAATCGGCAGCTATAGACGCTGAAAATCTTGGCTATATCATTTATTTCTTTGAAAAAGTTTGCGCTGTTTCAGGCTATATTCTGGGTGTAAATCCATTCAATCAGCCGGGTGTTGAGAGTTATAAAAAGAATATGTTTGCACTTCTCGGAAAACCCGGTTATGAAAATGAAAAAGAAAAACTTGAAAAAGAACTCGGTATATGATAATATATAATTGAAATAAACCTTGGAGGAATCATAAATGATTAAACTTATTATAGGTAATAAAGGCGCAGGCAAAACAAAAAAACTTATTGATTTAGTTAATGCGTGTGTTGAAAACTCAGACGGAAATGTTGTATGCGTTGAAAAAGAACCGAAACTCACATATGATATTTCTTCTAAAGCAAGACTTCTTGAAACAGATACTTACCGTGTAAGCGGCTGCAAAGCATTCTATGGTTTCCTTGCAGGCATCTGCGCAGGCAACTATGATGTTACAGATGTTCTTGTTGATGCTACATTTAAAATTGTGGGCAGAGATTACAGCAAACTTCCCCAGTTCTTTGAAATGCTTTCAGAACTTTCAACAGCAACAGATGTTGACTTTGTTTTCACAATCAGTTGTGATAAGGAAGACTTACCTGTTGAAATCTTTGATTTTTGTGAAGAATTATAATTTGATTAAAATTCTGACGGGCCGATGCTGTCATCGGTCCGTTTTCACCTTTAATCGCTTTTGAATTACTTTTTATAAAATTAAGTATTGACAAAAGTGCTGCTTATATATATAATATTTAAAGCGTGAGATGAGGTGAAATCATGAAAATTGACCTTACAAATCTGTTCAATGGCAATGATGAGGTTATTTCTGTTGATTACACTTTAAATCTTGAAAATCTTGTTTACAGTACATATAAACCGATAAAAAACGGAGCTTTAATAAAAGGTTCGGTTTTTAATAAGGCAGAAGTAGTTTATTTAAAACTTAATGTTTCGTTTGAATTTTTTGGTTTTTGTGACCGCTGTGCAGAAGATTTACAAAAACACATAAGTTTTGATTTAAACAAGATACTTGTTCAGAATTTGGCAAATGATGTTGATTATGATGATTACATTGTTGCCGAAAACGGTGTTCTTGATTTAGATGAACTTATTGAAGAGGAAGTACAGTTGTTTTTACCGAGTAAAATGCTTTGCAGTGATGATTGTAAAGGTTTATGTTCAAAATGCGGTAAAAATCTAAATCTCGGCAAATGTGATTGCAAATCAGATGTTGACCCGAGAATGGAATTGTTACTTCAGTTACTTGATGAATAGTAAATAATTCATTTATTTGAATAAAGGAGGCTATAAAATGGCAGTACCAGCAAGAAGAACATCAACAGCAAGAAAGAATAAGAGACGCTCAAGCGTTTGGAAAATGGATGCTCCTACACTTGTAAAATGTCCGAATTGCTCAGCTTACACTGTACCTCACAAGGTTTGTGCTAACTGTGGATATTACAATGGCAAGGAAGTTATTGCTAAGGAAGAGGCATAAAATCTTACAAGAATTTTCGGGCGGGCATAATATTGTCCGTCTTTCTTGTTATAAGGAGGTTGCATAATGAGTAAGCCGGTTGTTGCCATAGTCGGCAGACCGAATGTCGGTAAATCTACTCTTTTTAACAAGTTAATAGGAACAAGACTGTCCATAGTTGACAATACGCCGGGAGTTACAAGAGATAGAATTTACGGCGATTGTGAATGGTTAAATCATAATTTTCTGCTTGTTGATACAGGCGGTATTGAACCATATTCAGACGATGTTATTTTAAGCCAGATGAGAAGGCAGGCAGAGATTGCGATAGAAACTGCTGATGTTATAATCCTTGTAACGGATTTAACCTGCGGCGTTGTAGCAAATGACCATGAAGTTGCCTCTATGCTGCTTAAAAGCGGTAAGCCTGTTGTGCTCTGCGTTAATAAATGCGACAGTGTCGGTGAAATAGACCCTGAATTTTATGAGTTTTATAATCTCGGAATCGGCGACCCGATTGCAGTTTCGTCTGTTCATGGACATGGAACAGGTGATTTGCTTGATGAAGTCATCAAGCATTTTCCTGAAAACGCTGAGGATGAAGACGACGACGAAATTATCAATGTTGCTGTTATCGGCAAACCGAATGTAGGCAAATCTTCGCTTGTAAATAAAATCTGCGGTGAAGACAGAGCAATCGTTTCAAATATTGCGGGAACTACAAGAGATACAACAGATACTTTCGTTGAAAATCAGTATGGTAAATTTAATTTCATAGATACCGCCGGTATAAGGCGTAAAAGCAAAATTAATGATGCTATTGAAAAATTCAGTATTATTCGCGCAAGAATGGCTGTTGAGAGAGCAAATGTTTGTGTTATAATGATAGATGCTACAGAAGGCTTTACCGAGCAGGATTCAAAAGTTGCAGGTATTGCACTCGAACAGGGCAAAGCCTGTATCATCGCAGTTAATAAGTGGGACGCAGTTGAAAAAAACGGCAATACTATGAATGAATTTCGTAAAAAACTTGCAGTTGATTTTTCGTTTATGAGCTATGCTCCCGTTATGTTCATCTCTGCAAAAACAGGGCAGAGAATTGACAGGCTGTTTGAAATGATTGCTTTTGTTCATACGCAGAATTCGATGCGCATTTCTACGGGTAAGCTTAATGAAGTTCTTTCCATTGCCACTGCAAGGGTTCAGCCTCCAACAGATAAAGGCAAAAGACTTAAAATATACTATATGACGCAGGCTTCAACAAGACCGCCTACATTTGTATTTTTTGTCAATAATGCAGAGCTTTTTCATTTTTCTTATCAACGTTATCTTGAAAATCAAATAAGAGAAGTTTTCGGTCTTGACGGTACGCCTGTTCGTTTTATAATTCGTGAAAGGGGAGACAGTAAAAAATAATGGTTTATATTTCATTTATATCAATCGCTGTTATTTCATATCTGCTCGGCAGTCTTAATTTTGGAGTAATTTTATCAAAAAAAATGGAAAAAGACGATGTCAGAAATCATGGCAGCGGCAATGCCGGTTCGACAAATATGATGCGCAGTTACGGCAAAAAAGCAGGAATTTTAACTATTTTAGGGGATATGCTTAAAGTATTCGTTGCAATTTTTATTGCAATTAAAATTTATGAGCATACGCCGATGCTCCTTGTAACTAATCCGTTTTCAAATATAGTCTTATTTGTTAAAGCGTATGCAGGTTTTTTCTGCGTTTTAGGACATATTTTCCCTTGTTTCTTTAAATTTAAGGGAGGTAAAGGCGTTGCTACATCAGGCGGTATGGTTTTTGCCATTGACTGGAGAATTGCTTTAATATTGCTTGCAGTGTTTATCGTTGTTGTACTTGTTACAAAATATGTTTCTCTCGGAAGTATTATAATGGCGGTATTATATCCCGTAATGATGTATCTGTTCTATCATGCGGCTGATTTGACGATTATTGCTGCTGTATTTACGGTGATTGTTTTATTGACCCATATGCCTAATATCGCAAAATTAGTAACACACACAGAAAATAGGATTGATTTCAGTAAAATGAAAAAATCTTCAAAATAATAAAAACGGCAGTAATTTTTGCCGTTTAAAAAAAATAAGCGTATGTTTTGCAACATACGCTGTTTTTATGCGAAATTATGCTCTTTCAACCTTACCTGAACGAAGACATCTTGTGCACACATTAACTCTTTTAGGAGAGCCGTTTACAATAGCCTTTACCTTTTTAATGTTTGGTTTCCAAGTTCTGTTTGATCTTCTGTGTGAGTGAGAAACTTTAATGCCGAAAGTCATTTCTTTTCCGCAGTATTCACATTTTGCCATCAGCGAACACCTCCTTATAAAT
>CABUAS010000096.1 GCA_902489595.1 uncultured Oscillospiraceae bacterium
TTACTCATAAAAAATATGCACCTCCAAAAGTGTCTAACTTTTGGGGTGCATATCATAAAGCGTTGGTGATGTTTTTTATATCGGATTTATTTTGCTTCGTCAATTAATTTTTTCAGTCCGCCGAACAGTTTTGCTGTGTGAACGCCGAACATTAAGCCGATAGGATTAATATGTCCGTCTTTTGTTAAATCAATAAGACCTTTGCTGTATGCCCACGCCATAGGCTTAACTGCCCACATGCTCAGTGACTCATGGTCCGAAACAGAATCAATAATTCTTGTATCGGTTATCCTTTCTTCCTTAAAAAGTTTAGCAACATATCTGTAAATAAAAGTAACTGCCTGTTCCCTTGTTATTAAAACATCGGGTTTAAATGAAATCTGCGTTGTAATACCATTATCATATGCCCAACAGGCAGAATTGTAATAATAAACACTTTTATCCTTAATATCCATAAACGGACTTTCCATGTGCGGATTTTCGCTGTCATAAGGTGAGCCCATAATACGATAAAGCATCGTTATAAATTCGTCTCGTTTCAGGCTTGATTTTGCCGACAGTTCATCTTTCTCAGGCAAAGAAATTTCTGCAAGAATTTCATCAAACGCTTTCACGTCTTCCTCATTTTCTTCATACATTTCATATTCCTTTGCTTCAAGTGCTTTCAGATTTTTTCTGTCAGCCACAGCACGCATCATTGCCTTTTCCTGCTGTTTTAACTTGACACTTTCAAGTTTTGCGCCTGCCGTCATAGCCTCATAAACTGCCGTAACATCATCAACATCGCCGCTGGCAATAATTTCGCCGTGATTCAGCAGAATAGCCTTGTCGCATATAGCCTGCACCTGCTCAATGCTGTGTGAAACAAAAATAACGGTTACTCCCTTTTCAAACAGTGACTGAACTTTTCTGAGACTTTTTGAACGGAATTTGGCATCACCTACTGAAAGAACTTCGTCAAGAATAAGTACATCAGGCTCAACTGCCGTTGCAATAGAAAATCCGAGACGTGCCTTCATACCCGAAGAATAATTTTTAAGCGGCACATCTATAAAATGACCGAGTTCGGAAAACTCAACAATTTCATCATACTTTGATTTGAGATACTCTCTTGAATAACCGAGAATTGCACCGTAAAGGAAAATATTTTCCTTGCCTGTGTAATTAGGGTCAAAGCCTGCTCCGAGTTCAAGCAGAGGAGCAACAACACCCTGCGTTTTTACAGAACCCTCAGTTGGTTTATAAACGCCTACAATCGTTTTTAAAAGCGTACTTTTTCCTGCACCGTTAAAGCCTAAAATAGCAAGATGCTCGCCTTTTTTAACCTCAAAAGATATATTTTTAAGTGCATAAAACTTTTTATATTCAAGGTCTCTTTTTACTGCCTTAATAATATATTCTTTAAGATTATCAACCTTTTCTTTATTCAGGTTAAATGCCATTGAAACATTTTGTACCGAAATAGCAACATCCTGATCCATATTTTAATCGTCCTTTATATAACTTATTTATTTTTCCTTTTCAGTTTCCAGCAAATCGCAAGGAGTATTACAAACACGGCAAAGGAAGATACCGAAGCACAAAAAAGTGCAAGAACTAAATTACCGATATGATTTTCAAGTGCAGACATCAAATAATTCGGATAAATTGCAAAACCTGCACTTTTATACTTATAATAAACCGAAACAATAACAGCAAACACGGCATTTATCAGCGATAAGCCACCTACAGAATAAGCAGCATAACGAACACCTCTGTAACGTTTTTCGCCGATATAGCACACTATTACAATCAAAGTTCCTGTTATAACTGCCACAACAGCACAAGTTATTTGCAGTGCGGTATCTGCAACAGACATTACCGGATAAATCTTATCAATATGAGAAACTCTTACAGCGTTATTGATATAATCAATAATATCATTTATCAAAACATCTATACCATTTTCAACATCGTTTGTAACTTCAACCGAACTGCTTTGCATCTGCCGTTCAATCTGACTTTTAAGTTCGGATTTCAAATTGCCGATAAAAAAGTCATATGTTTCATTATTAAACTTACCGTCAGTTTTTAAATTTTCCGAAACAAAAGCATCATTCAACTGCTTAACCGCTTCAAAATTAACAACGTTTTCAACCGCATAACTGTCTATATTATACTTTTTACAGGTGCTTTCGGAAAAATCCTCTATACTTCTGTAAAGTTCTACCGTATATTCATAAGTTGTAAAACTCTTTTCAATAAAAACAGGATTAATTATAACTGCTTTAGTACAAATCAAAACAGAAAGCAATGTAAGAAACAAAAATGCAATAAAAGAAAAAATATATTTTAAAATCTTTTCTTTTTTTGTATCCTCAGAATGGGAGTGTCTATGGCGTCTGTGATAACTTGTATTGGCGCTCATTTCTGCACCTCCCCGAGTTTAAGGGCAGGACCCGAAATTTTATCGGCGCAAACAAAGCGTTCGGTACCCGAATAAAACGGTGCTTTTGCATCATTAATACGCATAATAAGGTCAGCGTCAGACGTTTCTGCACTTTCATTTGTTACTTTATATTCAAATGTGCCGTAAACAGTGGTAATATGAATTATATCACCTGCAGAAAAATTTTCATAATTCTTAAAGCCCAAAGAGCCAAATCCTTCAAGCAAAACAGAACCGCTTTCACCAAACAGCGAATAATCACTGCTGACACCTGCGCCCCGTGTAAAAATCTGCACGCCCGAGCCATAATAAATATCAGAATTTACGCCTGCATTTTCACAGACGAGTGTGCCTATTCTGTCACCGACAAAAAAACTTTTTTGCAGCGTTACATCGCCGCTTTCTGTATAATCGGGCACATACGGCTCATCATCAACAGTAAAAACGCCGTTACTGCCGATTGCAAATTCAGTTTCAAGTTTCGATATATATCTGTCAGCAGTTTTATCTGCCGCAATAGCGGCCGGAATAAGGAAAACGAGCAAAACGGCAACAAAAACTACAGGCACTATTATATACAACAGTGCCGAGTTTTTGATTTTCAAAGCCGCCTTTTTTGATTTTTCGTTTTCGTTTGAAACCTCTTTATCACTCATTAAAAAGGATGTCCTTTTCTTTATCAGTCTTCAAAAACAGCGCCTTTTGCACCGCTTGTAACGTGCTGTGCATATCTTTTAAGATAGCCTGTCAGATTCTGAACAGGAGGCTGCCATTTTGCTTTTCTCTCTGCAAGAACTTCATCTGAAACATTAACTTTAAGCACTCTTGCAGGAATATCAATTTCAATTTCGTCGCCGTCTTCAACAAAAGCGATAGTGCCGCCCATTGCTGCCTCGGGGCTTACGTGACCGATTGACGCGCCTCTTGTAGCGCCTGAAAAACGACCGTCGGTAAGAAGTGCAACAGATGAGCCGAGACCCATACCGATAATAGCAGAGGTAGGAGAAAGCATTTCTCTCATACCGGGGCCGCCCTTAGGTCCTTCATAACGGATAACAACAACATCACCTGCAACAACTTTGCCGCCTGTGATAGCCGCAATAGCCTCTTCTTCGCCGTTATAGCATTTTGCAGGGCCTTTGTGCTGCATCATTTCAGGAGCAACTGCGCCTTTCTTAACTACTGCGCCGTCTTCTGCAAGGTTGCCTGTAAGAACAGCGATACCTCCGTCGGCAGAGAAAGGATTTTCCAGTTTACGGATAATCTCACCGTCAGCATCGGGAGCATTTGCAATTCTGTCTGCAACAGTGCCGTTTACGGTAAGTGCGTCTGTATTAATCATACCGCCTCTTGCAAGCTCCTTGACTACTGCCTGAATACCGCCTACATCATTAAGGTCTGTAATAAATACAGATGATGCAGGATTAAGCTTACATATCTGCGGTGTTTTTCTGCCGTAAGCGTCAAGCCTTGCAAGGTCAATATCATGGCCTGCTGCGTGCGCAATGGCAGTTAAATGTAAAATAGTATTTGTTGAGCAGCCGATTGCCATATCTGTTCTCATAGCATTTTCGATTGCTTTTTCAGTAATAATATCAGAGGGTTTAATATCTTCCTTAAGAAGCTCCATAACTCTTTCACCTGCCATTTTTGCAAGGCGCAGACGGGCGCTCATTACAGCAGGAATCGTGCCTGAGCCCGGAAGCGACATACCGATTGTTTCGGTAAGGCAGTTCATAGAGTTTGCAGTGTACATACCTGAACATGAACCGCAGGTAGGACAAGCGGTAAATGCACAGGATTCAAGATTTTCATCACTCATTTTGCCTACTGCGTTTGCACCTACATATTCAAACTGCTCGGAAAGACCGATTCTGTTAATAGTTTCGGTGCTCTTTCCGGGGAGCATCGGACCGCCCGAAATAAAGATACACGGCAGATTAAGCCTGCACGCAGCAAGGAGCATACCCGGAACAATTTTATCACAGTTAGGAATAAACACGATTGCATCAAGCGGATGAGCAGTAAGCATAACTTCAATGCTGTCTGCAATAAGTTCTCTTGAGCAAAGGCTGTATTTCATACCCTTGTGATTCATTGCAATACCGTCGCAAACGCCGATTGTGTTGAATTCAAACGGAACACCGCCTGCATTGCGTATACCTGCCTTAACCTGCTCAGCAATTTTATCAAGGTGCATATGACCCGGAATATAATCACTTTTTGAATTTACAACTGCAACGAAAGGTCTTTTCATTTCAAGTTCGTCAATACCGAGCGCTCTTAAAAGAGAACGGTGCGGCGCTCTTGACGGACCTTCTTTAATTAAATCTGATCTCATTTTTATACCTTCTTCAAACATCAAATAAAGTTTTATTTCTTATATAACTATTTTAATTTAAGTTCTCAGTTAAGCGGCTTCATCGTCGGGACGATTTAGGACATCGTTTCAATTCTTGCTATAACCCAACATAGTTCAA
>CABUAS010000097.1 GCA_902489595.1 uncultured Oscillospiraceae bacterium
TGCAAATTCAATAATATTTTACGTAATTTATAATTTTGTAATAAAAAAGGCACGGCACTGCACCGTGCTCTTGTAGTTATTCTTTGCTTATGTCTTTTAAATCGAATGGTATAACCTTTTTTAATTCTTCCAAAGAAGTTTCAATCTGATAACCGATTTTGCCTGCACTGAATAAAATCGTTTCAAAATTTTCGGCAGAAATGTCTATTACCGTTTTGAACTGTTTTTTCATACCGACAGGGGAACATCCGCCATGAATGTATCCTGTCAGCGGCAGCAGCTCCTTAGATTTTATCATTGATATGCTTTTTGCGCCCACCGCATTTGCGCCTTTTTTCAAATCAAGTTCTTTGCTTACGGGAATTAAAAATACATAATTTTCTTTTGTGTTTCCAACCGTCACCAAAGTTTTGAAAACCTGATTTGGATTTTCATTTAATATAGCTGCAACTTCTGTTCCGCTCAAAGCGTCTGTATCGGCATAATAATGACTTTCAAATTTTGCCTTTTTATGCTCCAGTATTCTCATTACGTTAGTTTTATTTGAAGATTGTTTCATCGACTGCACCTTTTATGATAATCAGTGATTATTGTAAATTACTTTTTCATTTTTCACTATTACTTTTTACTTCCAAAGCCTGCAAAGCTTTTAGTGAAGAGTGAAAAGTTAAGAGTTGAAAAGTAAGCCCTAAAGGTCAGTGTCTTTAGGACTTTGGCGGAGTGGGTGGGATTTTCCTCTCGCTATCGAAAGGTCCACCGGCCCTTTCTTCTAAAAATTTTCGCCGTCGGCTTAATTTTTAGAGCCACGTTTCAAATCCCTATTTTACTATTAAAAAGACAAGCACAAAAGTGCTTGCCATTTTAATGGCGGAGTGGGTGGGATTTGAACCCACGGGCGATTGCTCGCACGATGGATTTCGAGTCCATGCCGTTATGACCTCTTCGGTACCACTCCGAATATTTGCTGAATAGAATTGTATCACTAAATCGGGTACTTTGTCAACATAAATTTATAAGTTAAAATTGTGTTGTAACTAAAATTAAAATGTGTTAAAATAAATCATCTAAAAAATTTGCGGTGATAGTATGGTTTCTATAATTGATTACGGCGCAGGAAATCTGATGAGCGTGAAAAAAGCGCTTGATTTTATCGGCGCTGAAAGTGAAATAACGGCGGATAAAGATAAAATTAAAAGCGCAAGCCACGTTATTCTGCCGGGAGTCGGTTCATTCGGTGACGCTATGGCATCTATGGCAGAGTGCGGACTTGTTGATACTGTTCGTGAGGCGGCTTTAGCGGGCAAGCCGTTTCTCGGCATCTGTCTCGGTCTTCAGCTCCTTTTTGCCGAAAGCGATGAAAGTCCTGCCGTTCCGGGTCTCGGTGTGATTGACGGCAAAATTTCTCTTATACCTAAAAATGATGGGCTAAAAGTGCCTCATATGGGCTGGAACAGTGTTGAAATCAAGCAGAATTCGGGTATTTTTAAGGGCATTCCAAACGGCAGTTATTTTTATTTTGTGCATTCGTTTTACCTGAACGGTGCAAATGCAGATGAGGTTGCAGGCACAACGCAGTACGGCACTGAAATTCAGTGTGCAGTTGAAAAGGGCAATCTTTGCGCCACACAGTTTCACCCTGAAAAAAGCGGCGAAATCGGTCTTATGCTGCTTAAAAACTTTTTGGCAAAGGGGGAATAAGTTATGTATGCAAAAAGAATTATTCCCTGTCTTGATGTGAAAAACGGACGAGTTGTTAAGGGTGTTTCGTTTGTGGATTTAGTTGATGCGGGCGACCCTGTTCAGTGTGCTGCCGCTTACGATAAGCAGGGCGCAGATGAACTTGTTCTGCTTGATATTACTGCCACTCACGAGGGCAGAAGCACGATGATTGATATTGTTGAACAGGTTGCAAAAACGGTGTTCATTCCGTTTACCGTCGGCGGCGGAATTAAAACGGTTGATGATTTTAAGGAACTGCTCAGAGCGGGTGCAGACAAAATTTCTGTCAATTCCTCGGCAGTCAGAAATCCCGATTTGCTTAACGAGGCATCTTACAAATTCGGCAGTCAGTGTGTAGTTTGTGCAATTGATGCCAAAAGAAACGGCGAAAACAGGTGGGAGGTTTATCTCAACGGCGGCAGAATTCCGACGGGTATTGACGCTGTAAAATGGGCAGTCGAGGCTGAAAAGAGGGGCGCAGGTGAAATTCTGCTTACCTCTATGGATTGTGACGGGCAGAAAACGGGTTATGATATTGAACTCACCCGTGCCGTCAGTGAAAGCGTGGGAATTCCTGTTATTGCATCGGGCGGCGCAGGTAAGGCAGAACATTTTTATGATGCTTTTACCACAGGCAAAGCAGATGCGGTGCTTGCCGCAAGCCTGTTTCATTTCAATGAACTTCCGATACCCGAACTTAAAAAATATCTTTACGGCAAGGGGATTTCGGTAAGATTATAGTTAATATTTGCGGCATAACAAAAAGGCAGGATTGCTCCTGCCTTTTGTTATGCTGTTTTATTTTAAAATACGATAATGCCCTGACCGCCGTTTACCATCATAAATGATGATGCGAAAACGAGGGAAACAATCGTCATAAGTTTGATGAGAATGTTGATTGACGGACCTGATGTGTCCTTGAACGGGTCGCCGACTGTGTCGCCTACGACGGCGGCTTTGTGAGCCTCCGAGCCTTTTCCGCCGTCTTTAAGACCTTCAATATATTTCTTTGCGTTATCCCATGCGCCGCCTGAATTTGCCATAAAGATTGCCATCATAACGCCGCTTACAAGTGAGCCTGCAAGCAGTCCGCCGAGGCTTTCAACACCGAGAAGATAGCCTACGATAAGCGGAATAATGATTGCCATAATGCCCGGGAGTACCATTTCGTGCAGTGCGGCATTTGTTGAAATAGAAACGCATTTTTTGTAATCGGGCTTTTCCGTGCCTTTGAGAATTCCCGGCTTTTCTCTGAACTGACGTCTTACTTCATCAATCATCTTATTTGCGGCCTTGCCTACACTGCTCATTGTGAATGCCGAGAACAGGTAAGGCAGCATTGCGCCGATAAATAAGCCGACAACTACTTTTGCATCAAGAATACTCATACCGCTGTCTGTAATTCCCGTTGTTTCGGCATAAGATGCGAAAAGAGCAAGCGCAGTAAGTGCGGCAGAACCGATTGCAAAGCCCTTGCCGATTGCGGCGGTTGTGTTCCCTACGGAATCAAGTTTATCTGTGATTTCACGAACACTTTTGTCAAGTCCGCTCATTTCGGCGATACCGCCTGCATTGTCTGCAATCGGACCGTATGCATCAACAGCAACGGTTATGCCTGTTGTTGAAAGCATACCCACAGCGGCAATCGCAATGCCGTAAAGACCGAGTGATTTATAAGATACGAGAATGCCGATTGCTATAAAAATAATCGGCATTGCCGTTGATTTCAAACCAACGCTCAGACCTGTTATAATATTTGTAGCAGCACCTGTTTTTGAAGCTTCGGCAATCTCTTTAACCGGTTTATACAGGTCGGAGGTATACATTTCGGTAAGCTTGCCAATAGCAGTGCCGACAATTAAACCGGAGAGAATACACCAGAATGCATTGAAACTGCCAAGCATATATTTTGACAGCAGTGCCGATGCGACCGCTACTATAATTGTGGCTGAGTATTCACCTATATTAAGCGATTTCTGTGGATTATTGCTTTTTGAATTATTAACGAAGAATGCGGCAATAACCGAACCTAAAATGCCTATGCCGCAGATTACAAGCGGAAAATATGCTTTGCTTAGGTCAAAAGCAGATGCAAGCATTGAAAGTGTGATTGCAGAAATAATTGAACCTACATATGATTCAAATAAATCTGCGCCCATACCGGCAACGTCGCCAACATTGTCGCCTACATTATCTGCAATTGTTGCAGGATTTTTGGGGTCGTCTTCGGGAATTCCTGCCTCAACCTTGCCTACAAGGTCAGCGCCTACATCAGCGGCTTTGGTATAAATACCGCCGCCTACTCTTGCGAACAGGGCAATAGAAGACGCACCGAGCGAAAAGCCTGTCAAAATGTTGATTTTATCAGGACTGTCTTTAATAAATATAAGGAAAATAAGACTTACACCGATTATGCCCAGACCGACAACAGAAAGTCCCATTACAGCGCCGCCGCTGAATGCAACTTTCAGTGCTTTCGGCATACTTCCGCTTTTTGCGGCATTAGCCGTTCTGACATTTGCTTTCGTTGCAACAGACATACCGAAGTAGCCTGCAAGTGTGGAAAACAGTGCACCGATAAGAAAGCAGAGTGCTGTAAGCCATCCGTTCGGCAAAAGAAATCCTATAAGCAAAAACAGTGCGCATACAAAAAATACAAGAATTTTGTATTCACTGAATAAAAATGCTTTCGCACCGGATGAAATAGCATCTGCAATTTCCTTCATTTTATCATTTCCTGCGGGCTTTTTGTTGATTATTACTGCCATGATAACGGCAAAAATTAATGCAACAGCACCTGCGACAGGGGCGATAATTGTTAATTTTTCCATAGTGAGCACCTCTGAAAATTCGCTTTTTATTATAACCTTTATGATAGCATAAACTACCTGCATTTGTCAAATATAAACAGTAATTATTTTATCACTTTTAACATTTTATGTACATTGTATAAAATTAAAACCATATTATGGAAGTAAATTATTTTTGAATTCGGTTGCCAAAAATTCTGTAT
>CABUAS010000098.1 GCA_902489595.1 uncultured Oscillospiraceae bacterium
TTAATTTTATTTATTGTATAATTTGTAATATTATGATATACTATTTAAACAAAATAAAAAGGGTGGTTTGATTATGCTTTCAGATATTGAAATTGCTCAGAATGCAAAAATGAAAAATATTAAAGATGTTGCCGCAAAAGCAGGTATTCTTGATGAAGAAATTGAACTTTACGGCAATTATAAGGCTAAAATATCAGATTCTGTTTTTAACAGGCTTAAAGATAAAAAAGACGGTAAACTTATTCTTGTAACTGCCGTAAATCCAACCCCGGCAGGCGAAGGGAAAACTACTGTTACAATCGGTCTCGGTCAGTCTCTTTCAAAGATTGGCAAAAATGCAATTATTGCACTTCGTGAACCGTCACTCGGTCCTGTTTTCGGAATTAAAGGCGGCGCAGCAGGCGGCGGCTACAGTCAGGTTGTTCCTATGGAGGATATTAACCTTCATTTCACAGGTGATATGCACGCAATTACAAGCGCTAATAATTTGATGTGCGCAATACTCGATAACCATATTCAGCAGGGCAATGAGCTTCGGATTGACCAGAGAAGAGTTCTTGTTAAACGCTGTCTTGATATGAATGACCGTGCATTAAGAAATATTGTATGCTCACTCGGCGGAAAACTTAACGGTATTCCGCGTGAAGACCATTTTATTATTACGGTTGCATCTGAGGTTATGGCAATTCTCTGCCTTGCCGAGGATTTGTTTGATCTGAAAAAACGTCTCGGCAATATTCTTGTTGCCTATACTTATGACGGCAAGCCTGTTTATTGCCGTGATATTAAGGCGGACGGCGCTATGACCGTTCTTTTAAAGGATGCAATCAAACCAAACCTTGTTCAGACTCTTGAAAATACACCTGCTCTTATGCACGGCGGACCTTTTGCAAATATTGCACACGGCTGTAACTCTGTAAGAGCAACTAAAACCGCACTTAAGCTTGCTGATTACTGCGTAACCGAGGCAGGATTCGGCTCAGACCTCGGCGCAGAAAAATTTCTTGACATCAAGTGCCGTTTTGCAGGTCTTGAACCGAGTTGTATCGTGCTTGTTTCTACAGTTCGTTCAATGAAATATAACGGTGGTGTTGCTAAAGAAGATTTAACTAAGGAAAATCTTGATGCGCTCAAAAAAGGTTCTGTCAATCTCGGAGCACATATTGATAATCTTAAAAAATTCGGTGTTCCCGTCGTTGTTGCAATCAATCATTTTTATGCTGATACGGATGCCGAAATTGACTTTATTGAGCAGTTCTGTAAAGAAAAGGGTGCGGATTTCGCCGTAACAAAATGTTTTGCCGAAGGCGGAAACGGCGGCACAGAACTTGCAGAAAAAGTTGTTGCCGCCTGCGATAAGGAAAGTCATTTCAAATTCCTTTATGACGCCGATATGTCTGTTTACGATAAAATCGAAACAATCGCTAAAGAAATTTACGGCGCAGACGGTGTTGATTACACTGACGCCGCTAAAAAGAGCATTGATGAGTTTATTGAACTCGGTGCAGACAAAATGCCGGTTTGTATGGCCAAAACACAGTACAGTTTGTCCGATAATCCGAAAATGCTCGGCAGACCGAAGAATTTCAGAATCACCGTTTCATCTGCAAATCTTTCAAACGGTGCAGGCTTTATAGTTTGCCAGACAGGCTCAATTATGACTATGCCCGGTCTTTCAAAAAATCCTGCTGCTTACAGTATTGACATTGATGAAAACGGAAAAACGGTCGGTCTTTTCTGATGAATATATTTATTTCAAAAAGTTATGAAGAAACTTTGCAGATAGCAGAGGATTTTGCAAAGACATTAAAAAACGGCGCTGTTGTGGCTTATATCGGCGATTTGGGCGCAGGAAAAACGGCGTTTACCACAGGTATTGTTAAGGGTCTCGGTATTGACTGTAATGTTTCTTCACCGACATTTGCAATCTGCAACGAATATTGCGGTAATGGCAAAACGCTTTATCATTTTGATATGTACCGTGTAGACGGATGGGATGATTTATATTCAACAGGATTTTTTGATTATCTCAATACGGGTGCATATATCTGTGCTGAATGGAGCGAAAATATTTTCGGCGCTCTTCCTGATGACAGTGTGATTGTTGAAATTAATAAACTTTCAGATAATGAGCGTGAAATTAAAATTTACGATAAGGAAGAAATGCTTTAATGTATATGCTTTCGGTTGATTCTTCAGCGGTTACGGCGTCTGCCTGCCTGTCTGAAGATGGTATAATAATTAAAAGTGAATTTATCAATAAGGGTCTTACTCACAGTGAAACGCTTTTGCCTATGATTCAAAATGTTATGCAGGGTATTGCATATAGTGAACTTGGCGCAATAGCTGTTAATGCAGGTCCAGGGTCGTTTACCGGTGTCAGAATCGGTATTGCAGCTGTAAAAGGACTTGCTTTTCCCAACAATACCCCTTGTGTTTCTGTTTCAACACTTGAATCCATTGCTTATAATTTTATTGATGAAAACTGTGTTGTATGCGCAGTTATGGATGCAAGAAGAATGCAGTTTTATAACGCACTGTTTAAAGTTGAAAACGGCACAGTTCAAAGGCTCTGCGCTGACAGAGCAATTTCTGCCGAGAATTTGTGCAGAGAACTTAAAAAGTTTGATAATGTGATTATAGCAGGGGACGGGGCACGCCTTTTTTATGATAACGCGCAGCTTGATAATATTACTCTTGCCGATGATGAAAAGATTTATCAAAGCGCAGTCGGCGTTTCGCTTGCTGCTTTGAATAAAGAAAAAATCAGTCCGAATGCTCTTCTGCCTGTTTATCTCAGACCGAGTCAGGCTGAAAGAGAATTAAAACTGAAAAAGGAGTCTTAGTGTGAAAAATCACACTAATCTGATTATATTGCCCTCAAAATTTGCCTATTGCATAATTTTGAGATGGCTGTAATCACCATTAATACCTTGTCAGGCTACAGTGAGGTGTTGATGATTTTTTATGAAATATTTGTAGCTTGAAAGGGTATGGTGATTAATGTGATAGCAATAGGTTCAGATCACGCAGGATTTCCGCTTAAAGAGGAAATAAGAGCACATCTTGATGAAAAGGGAATTGATTATATAGATGTCGGTTGTTATACTCCGGAGCGTTTCGATTACGCAATTTCAGCGCAGAAAGCCTGTGATAAAGTAGTTTCGGGTGAATGTGAATACGCAATTCTTTGTTGCGGCACAGGCGTTGGCATATCAATGGCGGCAAACAAGGTAAAGGGTATTCGTGCGTGCTGCTGCTCAGATTATTTCAGCGCAAAATATACAAGAGCGCATAACGACGCAAACTGCCTTTGTATGGGTGCAAGAGTGCTCGGCGCAGGTCTTGCAATAGAAATGGTTGACGTTTTCCTTAATACTGAATTTGAGGGCGGTAGACATCAAACAAGAGTTGACCAGATTATGGCTGTTGAAAACGGCGAAAAGCTTTATTGATTTTTGCAAATAAAAGCTCCGAAGAAACAAAACGTTTCTTCGGAGCTTTTATGTTTTGATTATGACCATTTAAGTGCTTTAACAGAAAAGCCTAAATCTGCGTCAAGTAAATTCTTTTGAATAACTGCTGTTAATTTCTTATATTTGCAACCGCTTCCGTTTATTTCAGTAACAGTTGCATTTACTTTATAATAATTATTATTGCCGAGATATTCAATACTGTTTATTGAAATTGTGTGTGTTTTCTTTTCAATAGTATCACTTTCTTTTGCTACAATCGAAAAAGTATTGTTAGAAGGATTATATGTTATGGGAGCCTTATTTTCACTTCGGTCACTGTTACAGTTATTACTGTAATTCTGAACGGTCTGAGCAAAGTATTTGAATAAGTTTAAAACTACTTCACCTGATGCATAATTTGTACTGTTTGCACCGTTTTTCTGAGCCATCCAACAAGCGGCATGGTTTGCTATTTCAATCGGAACACCCTGTGAATTTTCATAACTTGCGGCATAAAGATACGGTACTTCAAGTATATATGTAACAGTTGAAATATCCTCGTCGCTGAATTTTACGGGAGTACCGCTTTCACTTGTTGCAGGCACTTTGTCTTTGCCGTATTTCAAAGTAGTGAGCTTATCGTTGGTTGTGCCTTCAGCATTGTCGGTTTTGTTATCAACATTCGGCTTTTCGGGTTTGTTCACGCCTGAGTTCGAACTGTCTGAATTACTGCCGCTTTTATTTGTAGTAGTTTCTTTTACTTTAACCTTTTTATTTGTTTTTTTGCCGTTTTCGTCAACTGCATATGCGTCGCCTTTTTCATCAATTATAACGGCTACCATATTACCGTCTTCATCTTCAACAAGGTCAAATTCATTTGCTGCCTCAAGATCTTCACCCGATTGATTTGTTGCGTCGGCATCTGTGTTTGCATCATCTTTCTTGCACGCTGTAAAGCATACTGTTACTACTAATACGACTGCAAGTATTAAAGCGATTTTTTTAGTCAATTTAAAACACCTCTGTTAAAATTGTTTACACTTATTATAAATAATATATACGAAAAAGTAAACAAAAAAAATAAATTTGCAGAATAAATTTAAGGTTTGTTCATAATATTTGCTGTCCTTTCTTTATTTTCACTTATCAATTAT
>CABUAS010000099.1 GCA_902489595.1 uncultured Oscillospiraceae bacterium
TATATTTTAATATTTTACAGCAATATACTTGTTAAAAATTTACATAGATATAAAAGTTACAAATGTGTTACAATGTTAAACGTTGTTGATAAAAGTTCCGTAAACGAACCAATCCACACCCGGCAGGCACTGAAACTGACTCAAACCTCTGTAAATCAGCCGAGTTTCAAATGCCTATCCAAGGAGGTAAAACAAATGAAAAAAGCATTAAAATCAGCCGTTCTTGCGCTGATAACACTTTTGATTATTATATCGGTATTCCCCACATCTGTTATCGCAAAAGAATTCGAGCCAAGGCTTACTGCACCGAGCAGAAGCAGCGCTTATTATAACAGAGAACTGAATGTGTTTTCAAAAACAGGCTATGGTATGCCGAACTGCACAGCATATGCTTTCGGCAGAATTTATGAAATTACGGGCGAAGAGCCTTTGATTAAACGGGGCAACGCAGGAAACTGGTACAGCATCAATAAGCGAAACGGCTACTATGAATACGGCAGTGAACCGAAACTCGGCGCAATCGCCTGCTGGAGCAATCATGTTGCAGTAGTTGAAGAAATTGACGGCGATATGGTAACTGTTTCACAGTCACACTGGCGCAGCACATATTTTGACACCTGCACATTTGTAAACGGTTCAAGCCATTTCGGTCAGAAATTTTACGGTTACATTTATGCAAGCGACTCAGCATTTGAAGAAGAAGAAAAAGAAGAAATCCCGCCTGCATATAAAATGGAAAAAACATATTACAAAACTGCCGACAGTAAACCGAGTACAAATTTATCAGATGCACTGCTCAGCAATGATTCCGATAATTCCGAAATAATCATCAACAGCAAGATGCTGGCAAATGCGATTATGTAAATATATTAAATATTAAAAACATTATTGTAAGTTAACGGAAGGGCACGGAGACCCTCCCCTACAAACACGTGCAAACATAATTTGCTCGTGTTTTTTTATTTGTTCACAAATTATTTTCAAAAAAAGTATTGACAAAAACCGTTTTGGGATATAATATAATTGTTGTAGTTAGCACTCAGGCATTGAGAGTGCTAACCAAAAAGAGGCGGTGAGAAATGTTGATAGGCGAACGTCAGGCTGCAATACTTAATCTGATTATTGACAGTTATATAAAAACAGGCGAAGCAATGGGTTCAAAAACTCTGGCAGGGCTTTTGCCGTACAGCATATCAAGCGCCACAATAAGAAACGAAATGGCACGTCTTTCCAATATGGGCTTTATTGAGCAGATGCACACAAGCGGCGGCAGAGTGCCGAGCAAAACGTCTTACCGATATTACGTAGACCATCTTATGAAACGCACCGAGGTTACGCCGTTTGAGGCAGAAAAGATTACCGAATTTCTTTCGGTAAATGCAAACGACCCCGAAAGGCTGCTTAAAGACGCCACGTCACTTCTTGCAGACATTACACACTGCTGTGCATTTTACTGCACCGTAAAAGATAATCTTGACTGCATTCAGGGTGTTGACATCATTCCCGCAGGTAATGGCAAAGCAATGCTTGTTATGCTCACTGTAGGCGGCAAAATAAAATCATCGCTGTGCAGAATCAACTGCCCGATTGACGACGAATTCAGAATAATATTTCACAACACAATGAAAACGTTTTTTATCGGCACACTGCTGTCGGAAGTAAATCTGAATCTTGTTCAGGGCACCGTGCCTTTTTTGCAGGACAGAATATTTGATATGCTGCCGATTTTAACAAGCCTTTGCTCGCTTTGCAGAGAAGCATATGAAAGTGCACTTGTAACAGAAGGTGAAACAAATCTTTTGTCGCACGAAGAATTCGGCGACAGTGTTTACAGACTTCTTTCATTCCTTGCTGATAAAGAGCAGTTAAAGAAACTGTTTACTGAATATGCAAAATACGGCAGAGAGGCAGAATTTCTTATCGGTGATGAGAATAAACACATTGAACTCAGAAACACTGCCACGGCACTTGCAAAATTCACATACAACAACAGCCAGACGGCTGTGCTCGGCATTATAGGCTCGGTCAGAATTGACTATTCGTTCATTCTTCCGAGAGTTGAATATATAATGAAAACAGTAAAACATTTTCTCCAAAAAGGAGGCGTAACATTTGAGTAAAAAAGAAAAAGCCAAAAAAGCTGAAGATGTTAAGGCAGAAATGCCCGAAACACCGAAAGCAGAAGAAAAGGAAGAAAGCACCGAAAGTGCTGAAAAAAGCGAAGACGTTAATCCGCTTGAAAAGGAACTGGGTGACACAAAAGACCAACTTTTAAGAGTTACCGCTGAGTACGCAAACTTCCGAAAGCGAAGCGAAAAAGAAAAGCAGGATTCGTACGTTTTTGCAAAATCAGATACAATCAAAGAGCTTCTGCCTGTTATCGACAATCTTGAAAGAGCACTGCAAAGTGAACAGCAGGATTTTGACGGACTGAAAAAAGGTGTTGAAATGACTTTTGAAAGTCTGATGAGCACACTGAAAAAACTGGGAATTGAAGTTTACGGCAAAAGCGGTGACACATTCGATCCGAATCTTCACAACGCAGTAATGCATATTGAAGATGAAAATCTTAAAGACGGCGAAATCGTTGATGTGTTCCAGAAGGGATACAAAATCGGCGACAAAATAATAAGACCTGCAATGGTCAAATCAGCAAATTAAAACAATAAATTAAAGGAGATAGATTATTATGGCTAAAATTATCGGTATTGACTTAGGTACAACAAACAGCTGCGTAAGCGTAATTGAAGGCGGCGAGCCTGTTGTTATCGCAAACGCAGAAGGCGCAAGAACAACACCGAGTGTTGTTGCATTCAGCAAAGACGGTGAAAGAATGGTAGGCAACGTTGCAAAACGCCAGGCTATCACAAACCCGGACAGAACAATCAGTTCTATCAAAAGACATATGGGTTCCGACTACAAAGTAAACATTGACGGCAAAAACTACACACCGCAGGAAATTTCTGCTATAATTCTTCAGAAACTTAAAGCAGACGCAGAAAGCTACCTCGGCGACACTGTAACAGAAGCAGTTATTACAGTTCCTGCTTACTTCACAGATGCTCAGCGTCAGGCTACAAAGGACGCAGGCAAAATTGCAGGCCTTGAGGTTAAAAGAATTATCAACGAACCGACTGCTGCCGCACTTGCTTTCGGCATTGACAAGGAAGACGACCAGAAGGTTATGGTTTATGACCTTGGCGGCGGCACATTTGATGTATCAATCATCGAAATGGGCGACGGTGTTCAGGAAGTTCTTGCAACAGCAGGCAACAACAGGCTCGGCGGTGACGATTTCGACAAAAAGATTATGGACTGGATTGTTGCTGAATTCAAAAAGACAAGCGGCATTGACCTTACAAATGATAAAATGGCTATGCAGAGAGTTAACGAGGCTGCCGAAAAAGCAAAAATTGACCTTTCAGGTATGACAACTGCTCAGATTTCTCTGCCTTTCATCACAGCAGACGCAACAGGTCCTAAGCATCTTGAACTTACACTTACAAGAGCACAGTTCAACCAGATGACAGCAGACCTTGTTGAGGCTACAATGGGTCCTGTTCGCCAGGCTATGCAGGACAGCGGACTTACAATGAGCGAAATTGACAAGGTTCTCCTCGTTGGTGGTTCAACGCGTATTCCTGCCGTTCAGGAAGCAATTCAGAAGTTCAGCGGCAAAGAGCCTTTCAAGGGCATTAACCCTGACGAATGTGTTGCTATGGGTGCTGCTCTTCAGGGCGGTGTACTCGGCGGCGACGTTAAGGGACTCCTTCTTCTCGACGTTACTCCGCTTTCACTCGGTATTGAAACAATGGGCGGCGTAAACACAGTTATCATTGAGAGAAACACAACAATTCCTACAAAGAAATCACAGATTTTCTCAACTGCTGCTGACAATCAGACTTCCGTTGAAGTTCATGTTCTTCAGGGTGAAAGAGAATTTGCTAAGGATAACAAAACTCTCGGTATGTTCCATCTTGACGGTATTCTTCCTGCAAGAAGAGGTGTGCCGCAGATTGAAGTAACATTTGATATTGATGCTAACGGTATTGTTCATGTTTCTGCTAAAGACCTCGGCACAGGCAAGGAGCAGAACATCAGCATTACAGCATCATCAAATATGAGCAAGGAAGATATTGACAAGGCTGTTAAAGAGGCTGAGCAGTATGCTGACGAGGATAAGAAAAAGCGTGAAGCAGTTGACCTTAAAAATAATGCAGAGCAGATGGTTTACCAGACTGAAACATTGATTTCCGAAAACGGCGACAAGTTCAGCGCTGACGACAAGAGTGCACTTGAAACAAAGACTGCTACACTGAAAGAGGCTCTTAAGGGCGACAATCTTGACGCTATCAAATCTGCACAGGAGGACCTTCAGAACAAGTTCTACGAGGTATCTCAGAAAATGTATCAGGCTGCACAGCAGGCACAGGGCGCAGACCCGTCACAGGGTGCAGGCCCGCAGACAGACGGCAGCGCAGGCACTGATTACACAGATGCAGACTACACAGAGGTTGACGATAACTGATAAAATCAAAGCAATTTGATAACCGGCGGCGGGG
>CABUAS010000100.1 GCA_902489595.1 uncultured Oscillospiraceae bacterium
ATAAATTATAAATATATAATACCATATTAATTAATTTTTTTCAATAAATATTGAATTAATAAAAAGTAATTAGTATAATTGTTATATTAAGTTTAAGGAGGCTGAAATGAAAATCTTAACTTTTGATATTGGCGGAACAAATATAAAATATGCACTTTGTAATGAAAAATTTGAATTAACGGATAAAAAAAGTATTCCGACTGAGGCTGCTAAAGGCGGTCAGCATATTATTAATAAGATTATTGATATTATTGAAGAATTCAATGATTTGGACCGTGTTGCAATCAGTACGGCAGGTCAGGTTGATTCCGAAAACGGCATTGTTGTTTATTCGACCGATAATATTCCCTATTACACAGGAATGATGGTTAAAAAACTTATTGAAACAAAAACAGGTATTAAAACATATGTTGAAAACGATGTAAACGCCGCTGCTATAGGCGAGGCACAGTTCGGAGCGGCAAAAGACGTTTCCGATTTTATTTGCCTTACTTTCGGCACAGGCATAGGCGGAGCAATTTACCTCAACAATAAGTTATACAAAGGAACAAGTTCATCGGCAGGTGAATTCGGACACATTATAACACACGCAGGCGGAAGGCAGTGCACCTGCGGCGCAGACGGTTGTTTTGAACAATATGCATCGGCTACGGCCCTTGTTAATGCAGTTGAAAAAGAAACAGGAAAGCGCCTTAACGGATTTGAAATATTCAGCGAAGAGAATTTTGAAAATCCTGAAATAAGATACATTATTGATTCGTGGATTGATGAAATCATACTCGGACTAAAGAGTATAATTTATATTTTTAATCCGTCCCTTATTGTTCTCGGCGGCGGAATAATGAACGAAAAATATATTATCGATTTAATCGACAGAAAAATATATAAACAACTGATGGAAAGTTTTAGAAATGTAAACATTGTAGCATCAAAAACCGGTAATGATGCGGGACTTTTGGGTGCGGCGTATATGGCTTCACAAATGTAAATTTATCAAATCAAAAACGGCGTGATTTCACGCCGTTAATTTTTTATTCTATAAGTTTTAAGTTTTTCTTTTATCGGCTTGTCTACCCTGTAACTATCGCAAATTTTGGAAATAGTTTTATTATGAACAAACGGTTCAAGAACGTAATTCTCAATAAGCGGCAAGACTAAGTTACTGTCTTTTACGAAAGCAACAGACAGTGCCCACGCCACCGCCATATTTACATAATAATAATTGCTTTTAATTTTTGAAAGATAATCAACAGTAAACGGCAGATATTCGTTATCAAGATAATAATCCATAAGCATAACGACTGCAAAACGAAGTTCATATTCTTTTTCACTGTTCATATACGGCTTTAAAAATTCAAGAAAATCCGATCTTTTTTTATTAACAAATTTAAGCGTTGAACAAACGCAGTCGCAGACCGCCCAGTTATTGATATGCGGCATAAATTCTTTTAAAAGCGACAGTCTTTCATCATACGTAATTTTTGCATACCCGATATAAAAACCGTGCAGCATTATCTCTTCGTAATAATTCCAGTCAAAATTATTATCTGTAAGCTTTTTACCTATTTTGCGAAGTTCAGGCAGTCTGACACCGATAATCTGTTCTTTATCAATATTGGGTACAAGAGCCGAATGAAAATCTCTGTATTTCAAATCCTGCAAAATGAATAATTCTTCTCTTAAATTCATAATATCACCGAAGATATTATATCATTCAACTCTTTCTTTTACAAGCCTTGCAAGATAATAAGAAATACAAAATGCAAATACACAGACTGCAAGAGAATATATTTTATTTTCATTGCATATGAGAAGTTCAAACACCGACGGCGAATGATAAAAGCCTGATTTTATTGAGAGTACAGATGATATGAAGCCACAGGCAAATGATGAAATCAACGAAAGAAAATAAAAAATGGGCAGTATAAAAAGAAATAAAAGCAGTAAAGGCGTTAAATTGCCTGTTATTATTGCGATTAAAGAAATAATAAGCAGATTTTTGTTTTCTTTAATAAGTGAAAATGCAAAACCTGAAAGAGAAAAAGTGAGCAGAAAACGAGCAGTTAAAAACTCTGAAACTACTTTACTTTCGGGGTTGTTTTTAAATATATTTACTGCGCCGCTGATAATTTCACCGTTCATAATAAATGAACCGCCAAAACCCGTATAATCAACATAATTCTGAAAATCGTAAAATCCTAAGGTGTTTGAAACAATATTAATTGTACTGAATTTAAGTGAATTATCTTTAGAAAAATTTAAAATATAAAGCAAAATTTCATCATAAAAGCAAACGAAAATTACGATAACGGCAATTAAAATTAACCCGAGTATTTTAACTTTTTTCGCCTGTCTAAAATTTAAAAATAATGCCGATAAAACGGTAATAACAGTTAACCCCGTAAAAAATAAATCTGAATTTTCAACTGAAAAAAGTTTTAAAACATATATTGGAATTGATAAAAAAGAAAGAATTAAAAGCGGTTTTTCAAAAAATGAAAAATTGTTGTTGTAAAATTGAATTTTTTTCATAAAAAGATTATTGACAATATTGAAAAAATATAAACAAAGGGTGCACCATTCGGTACACCCTAAAAAATCACCATTGTTTATTATCAAAATTCGGGCAGGATTTATCTTTAAGAACAGCTCTGATTTCAACATAACAGCCGCATTTTCTGCACATTCCTGCAATTAAAAATTCGCATTTTCTGCAAAGCAATAATCTGCGTTCATATTCCTGCGGTGAAACCTTTAAATCATCATCAAGATTGTTGATATAATCAACAACAGTTTTATATGACGCCTGCTCCCCTGCCTCAAGAAGCAGACAGCGTTTGCATTTTTCCATTATTCAATAACAAATTTTACAACTGAACAAGGCGGTATTTCAGCAACAAAACCATCTGAAGTTTTTCTGAAAACATTAAATTCTTTTGTACAAACTTTGTCGCTGTTTTCAAAATCATTCTTTGCGTGAATATCACCTGTAAGGATTTCTGCCTTGATTGACTTAACCTTTGTATCGGCAATCTGACATTTTATTTTAGATGACTTAGTTGCCGATACATTTGCAACAGTTGAATAAATAATTCCGTTTTCATCAACTGATGCAGACTCAATCAGCTGCGGGCAGGTGCGGTTGATTTCTTTAACTTCAAATGATTCTGTTGTAAGATACGAACCGAGCAATGTATTTTCCTGATGGTCTTTAAACATTTTGAAAACATAGTAAGTAGGCGTGAGCACCATTTTATCTGCTTCTGTAAGAATAACAGACTGAAGGACATTAACTGTCTGCGCAATATTCGCCATCATAATTCTGTTTGCATGCTTATTGAATATATTAAGAGTAAGAGCGGCAACCATTGCGTCACGCATTGTGCTCTGCTGATAAAGAAATCCGGGGTTTGTGCCGGGTTCAACATTATACCATGTTCCCCATTCATCAATAACAAGTTTAACCCAACGCTCGGGATTTACACTGTCCATAGCGGCAAGATGATTGGTAATCAGTTCCTCCATTTTATATGCATTTGCAAGAGTTCTGTAATAAAGCTTACTGTCAAATTCGGTTGAAGAACCTTTATCAGCCCAATTATTGGTCGGCACGGTGTAATAATGAAGTGCAATGCCGTTTGCGTGATGTTTTACTTTATCCATAATCTCTTTCGTCCAGTGATAATTATCACCATTCGGACCGCAGGCAATACGCTCAATATGAACACCATTATTATAGTCACGAACATATGTGTTATATCTTTTAAAAAGGCAGCCGTAATACTCAGGATCCATATTTCCGCCGCAGCCCCACGATTCATTGCCAACGCCGAAATATTTGATATTCCACGGCTTTTCTCTTCCGTTCTTTTTGCGAAGTTCTGCCATAGGAGAAACACCGTCAAAGGTCATATATTCAACCCACTCATTCATTTCTTCAACAGTTCCCGAACCGACATTACCGTTAATATAGGCATCACACCCAAGCTGCTCGCAAAGTTCAAGAAATTCGTGCGTACCGAAGGAATTATCTTCAACAAGACCGCCCCAGTGGGTATTTACCATTTTCTTTCTTGTTTCTTTAGGACCGATTCCGTCTTTCCAGTGATATTCATCGGCAAAACAGCCACCGGGCCAGCGAAGAACAGGGATTCCCATTTCTTTAAGCGCATTTACCACATCGATTCTCATACCGTTTATATTTGGAATTTTTGAATTTTCGCCGACATAAATTCCGTCATAAATACATCTGCCGAGATGCTCTGAAAAATGGCCGTAAATATCTTTATTGATTTTGCTTATTTTTTGATTAGGATTAATTAAGTATTTTTCCATAATTACACTCCATAAAATTTGTTAAGTAAAAATTATCACATTGTTATTTTAAAGTCAATAAGATTTGACAATTTTATGTATT
>CABUAS010000101.1 GCA_902489595.1 uncultured Oscillospiraceae bacterium
ATAACTATTGCTAATTTATTAAAAATATGTTAAATTAGTACTATTCCAATTTAAGGGGGTATTCCATGGCTGAAGAAAGCTTAAAACAAAAAGTCACCGGTATAGTTGACAATGTCAAGTATTACTGGAAAGAACCACCGAAAGGCAAATTTATGTCTTTCAAAGAAATAGTCGCTTATTCCTTCGGAGGAATCGGTGCTTATTTTATAATTTGTATGTGCCAGAACTTAGTTGTTAATACAACAAATATGTTCGTTGGTGCTGCAATCGGCGTCGGTCCTACCGATATGTATATTTTGTACATAATTGCAACACTTGCAAATATTCCTTTGACTGCTGTCAGAGCGAATATGATTGATAATACACGAGGCAAAGCCGGTAAATACCGACCGTACCTCATTTCTATGGGTCTTCCTACTGCGCTTCTTGCTGTTGGTTATGTATGTTTCCCGTATGAAAAGCTCGGCGTTCTTCTCGGCGCCGGTGAGGTTTTCGGCAAAGCAAAGGCATATGTGGCAACTTGCGCCATAGTTTTGCTTTTCAATCTTCTTTTACAGTTTTTCTTTAATTTCTTTAATGATGCCTATACAAACCTTATCCACGTTCTTTCTCCGAACACTCAGGAAAGGTCGGATGTACTCGCAGTTAAATCTGTTGTATATTCCTTGGCACCTTCAATTATGAATATCGTTCTGCCTATTGTTGCTCAGGTTGTGGCAGATAACGATCTTTATGATTTAAGAGTTTACAGAATTTCTTACCCAGTATTCGCTGTAATCGGTATGCTTGTTACCATACTTATTTATGCAAATACCGAAGAAAAAATTGTTCAGGCAAAAACACACACAATTCAGATCAGTTTTATAGACTCACTTAAGGAAGTTGCTAAAAATAAGTATTTCTGGATTATTTCACTTGCAGGCTGGCTCGGCTTCCTTGAGGGTGCTTACGGCAGTATCCTTCAGTGGTCTTATACCTATGGCCATACCTGTAACGGCGGCACGTTCGCAATTATTCAGACCTTAACAGGCAATGCTTCACTCTGGGGTATGCTTCTCGCTCCGTTCTGTATCAGAAAATGGGGTAAGAAAAAGGTTCTCCTCGGTGTAAACTTTATGAATATCATTTGTATTCTTTCAATGATTATTTATAAAGAAAGCATCTGGTGGCTGTTTATTTGCGTATACTTCAACTGGCTGTTCGGTGCATTTGAACAGATTACGCAGCCTGCTATCCAGGCAGATATCCGTGATTATCAGCAGTATCGTACAGGCGAAAGAATTGACGGTATGTTTGCCGCAGTTCTTACTATCGGTAATGTTATCACGCTGCTTACATCAGGCGTTCTTCCGGCTGTTCAGAAGTCCTTCGGCATCTATGAGGGCAACGGCTATGCTTCACCTTATGACATTCTTGATGTCACAACAGGCGAGTCGGGTCTTCTTTATAAGATGATGACCGCTCTTATTCTTATGGCAGCACTCGGCGCATTCCTTAATATGGTTCCGTATTTCTTCTATGATTTCACTGAAAGAAAGCAGAAATCGGTTGTTCGTGTTCTTAAGGTACGTGCTATGTTTGAGGATTACAGCAATAACGCTCTTAACAATCATCAGCTTGTTGAAGCTATCGACCTTATCAATAACGCAAGAGAAATGGCAGTTGCCGAGCCTAAGAAAGTTTCCAAGGCAATGTACAAGAACGTTAAGGATAAGGCTGAAAGAAAGCTTGCAAAGAAAGCATATAAGGAAGCTATTGAATTCAATGAAGAAATTGAAATTTCAAAGTTTGTATGTGCTGAAATTGATAAGTTCCAGTCAGATTTGTATAAGCACGAAATTAATGTTTCAACACAGATTTATAATCAGGGTCTTGAAGGCATCAAGTTCATTGATGTAAATGCCGCAAAGGCAGACCTTGCAAAGGCTAAGCTTCTTCCTAAAAAGACTGACGATGAAAAGGCATTCAGAGCATTTGAAATTGAAATTGCCAAGAAAAAGATTTCCTGTAAAAAGGCATATGATAAATATTACGGCTCTCTTAATAATTTCGTTTCTCCGAGTATGGAAAATCTTACTGCTCTCTTTGATAAGGAAGATGAGATTGATGAAAAGATTTTCGAGTTAGTAGCAGAAAAAACTGTTGCTAAGAAGGAAGACGATAAAGAAAAAGCAAACGCACTTACTGCACAGATTAAGGCTCTTCAGAAAGAAAAGAAGAACATTCAGAAACAGTCAAAAGATCTTCAGAATGAGTTTGCAAAGTTCAATCGTGCTGCAAAACTTTTCAACGATGCAAAAAAACTTCTTGCACAGGAAGAAAACTTTACTCACTTTGATGAAATCGCCGCTCTTTATGATGAGGCAAAACTCAAAGCAGCAGAAGAAGACAGAATTAAGGAAGAAGAAATGCAGAAACGCATTGCTGAAGAAAAAGCAGAACTTGAGCGCAAAAAAGCACTCAAAGCTGCAAAGAAAAATAATAAGTAATTATTTTTACGGGGCGTTTTCGCCCCGTTTTTCTTTAAAAATTGTTTTTCGTAGGGTGCGGCGTCCTCGACGCACCGTTTTTATAAATTTGTTTTCATATCTAAATTTATTTGATTATTAACCAAAACCTCACTTTGTCATAGTATAAACAAAGTGAGGTTTTTTATTATGTTTTTATATATAAAAATCGGTTCTGTAACAAACGCCCAGCGTGCAGTTTCAGTGCTTAAAAGAAATAAAATAAAAGCGCATATAATAAGAATGGATAATCCTCAGCCGGGTGACGGCTGCGGATATATGATTAAAGTCAGAAAAGAAGACGGCGATTCCGTTCATATTTTGCAGGATAACGGCATAAGAATTCTGGGGGTAATTGATGAGTGATTTACTTTGATAACGGTGCAACAACCTATCCTAAACCACAGTTTGTATTCAGGCAGGCTGTAAACGGCTTTAAGAATTACAGCTTTAATTCGGGCAGAGGCGGTTATTCAGTATCTATAGACACATCTGAAAAAATTTATAATGTGCGTGAAAAAATCGGCTCTATGTTCGGTGCCGAACCGCAGAATATAGTTTTTACAAAAAACTGCACAGAGGCGCTTAACATCGCAATTAAAGGACTGGTTAAAAAAGGAGATCATATTATCATTTCTTCACTTGAGCATAATGCAGTTTTCCGACCCGTATATGCTTTGCACAGTGCAGGCTATATTGATTTTGATATAGCCGATTTTTCTTTTGATGAAGATGAAACAGTCGCAAATTTTGAGCGTCTTATAAAGCGTAATACAAGCCTTATTATTTGTATGCATTCTTCAAATGTTTTCGGCGTTGTTTTCCCAATTAAGAAAATCGGTGAAATGGCAAAGCGTCATAATGTCAGATTTATTGTAGACGGCGCACAGTCGGCGGGAATACTGCCTGTTAATATGAAAGATTATAATATTGATGCGTTTTGCGCTCCGGGTCATAAAAGCCTTTACGGTGCAATGGGTACAGGCTTTGCCGCATTTGCAGACAATCTTGATATTACAACCATTATGGAGGGCGGCACAGGCAGTGAATCTTTGAACCCCAAACAGCCTCTTTCGCTTCCGGACAGACTCGAATCAGGTACTTTAAATAACACAGGCATAATTTCTCTCGGCGCAGGAATTGATTTTATTAACGCCCGTAAAAGAGAAAGTATTTATGCTCATGAACTGATGCTGACCGACTGTATTTATGATAATCTGAAAAATATCGGGAATGTAAAACTGTATTGTCCCAAACCCGAAAAAAATAAAAGCACGCCGCTTATATCTTTTAACTTCGGCGATTATTCATCTGAAAAGACTGCGGCGTTTCTTGCAGAGCATAATATTGCCGTTCGGGCAGGTCTTCACTGCGCTCCGCTTGCACACAAATTTTTCGACACGGTCGATACCGGAACGGTCAGAATTTGTCCGTCTGTGTTCACAACTAAAAAAGACTGTGAAATTTTAATAAATACAATCAAAAAACTTAACAAATAATCTTTATTATTTCTGATTAATGTGTTAAAATAATTATAAATAA
>CABUAS010000102.1 GCA_902489595.1 uncultured Oscillospiraceae bacterium
TAGGATTATAACTATGATTGAAAAATTTAAAAATTTTACGGCATTAAATGATGAAAACGAACCTATGTCAATAGGCTTTGCGGGGGAAACCTTTTGCGATAAATCGTTCAGCATTGAAAGAGCAGCTTTTGAATTTAATGATTTTGAATTTATTATTGACGGCAGGGGCGTTCTTGAAATTGAAGGTCAGGTTCTTGTGCCTGAAAAGAACGACGTGTTTTTTCTTAAATCGGGTATAAGGCACAGCTATAAATCAGACCCCAATGAACCGTGGCATAAATTATGGATTAATTTTTCCGGCGGCTTCGCAGAAAGCCTTATTGACTGCTATCTGCCGAAGGATACTTATCTTTTTAAAAACTGCCCTGAGCTGAAAAAATATTTTCAGCAGATTTTTGATATTTCACAGCAGGATATTTTGTATGAAATTATGGTGAATAAAATTACAGTTCTTCTTGTGCAGATATTTATGTATATCAGAAACAGATCGGTTATTGAAAATGAGGATTTGCCCGATATTATCCGCAGACGGCTTGATGCCTCGGTTGAGAGCAGTTATAATCTTGAAAAGCTTTGCAAAAACATCAATTATTCCAAGAATTATATTATAAATGTATTTAAACAGAAATATGATATTACACCGTATCAGTATTTTCTTGAGCGCAAAATTGAATCGGCAAAATCTTATTTAACTCACACTAATGCAAGTATCGGCAGTATTTCTAAAATACTTCATTATGCCGATCAGCAGTATTTTTCATCAAGCTTTAAAAAGGCTGTCGGCTGTTCACCGCTCGAATACAGGCGAAAATCAAGAACGCAATAGTGATAATACTAACATAAAATGTGATTTTACCTATTTATTCTTGCACGTTTATGTGGTATTTTATAAAAAGGGGGGTAACGCGATGAAAAAGCCTTTTTCATTTTTTCTTGTAACGGATACGCATTATTTTGACAGTTCGTTTAAGCGAACAGGCACAGCATACGAAGCCCGAAGCAGAACAGACCAGAAGTGTGTTGCGGAAACGCCTGCAATTATTGATTCAGGGTTTGGGCAGTTGCTTGATGATAAGGAAACAGATACAATTCTTATTCCCGGCGATCTTGTTTACCGTGGTGAATATCAGAGCCATGTCGGCTTTCGTGACAGGCTTTACAAACTTAAGGAGCAGGGCAAAAAGATTTATCTTATTACTGCCCGCCACGATTATTGTGAAGACGGCGAACCTGCTGAATTTGACGGCGATGAAATTATACCTGTTAAAGGTATGCCGAGGTCTGAACTGCGTGATTTTTATAAGGATTTCGGATTTGGAGATGCAATAAGCGAGCATAGAGAATCTTTGAGTTATGTTGCTCAGCTTACAGACGGTGTAAGGCTGCTTGCACTGAACTGCGATGGTGACTGCAAGGATTTTAAAGGCTTATGGGAAAATCAGATTGAATGGGCAGTTCAGCAGATTAAAAAGGCTCATGATGATGGGCAATACATATTTGCAATGACGCATTATCCGCTTTTGCCGTTTTCACCGATTATGAATCTGATAGGCGATGCTAAACTTACGGATTGGGAAAAGACTGCAAATATTTTAGCAGATGCGGGGCTTGACCTTATTTTTACGGGTCATATGCACGCACA
Source organism: uncultured Oscillospiraceae bacterium (assembly GCA_902489595.1). Classification (GTDB taxonomy): domain Bacteria; phylum Bacillota; class Clostridia; order Oscillospirales; family Acutalibacteraceae; genus Eubacterium_R. The sequence continues at coordinate 1,643 of CABUAS010000102.1, forward strand.
GGCAGTAACGGATTATACTACGAAAAACGGAAACACAATAACTGATGTGCAGACAGGATGCTTTGTAGGCTGCCCGTGTGCCTACAGAAGGGTTACCTTTAACGGCGATACAGCCGAAATTAAGTCTTTTACAATCAACGATTTTGATTATGATAAGCAGGGCAAAACGGCAAAGGAATATTTTGAATGGCGCTTCAACAGAATGATTGAATGGAAAATGAACGAAATTCTGCCTGCGCCTGCCAAGAAAATTCTTGATAAGTTTACGCTTAAAAAGCTCTCACGGCTGCTTTGGTTCAAGGTTGATAAAAGCATTGAAAACCGTCTTGCAAAGGAAGTCGGCGTTGAGCTTGTAAGAAATATTTTCGTGGGCAACGAGCCTTATGTTAAGGGCACGCCGATGTATGAGGCAATGTCAAAACTTCTGAAAAGGCTTCATTTTGCCACACATATAGTTGAGAAAAAGATGGGGTCGAAAAATCCTGTTCTCGCTGATATTGACAATTTTATACTTTCAATGATCGGTGACGAAAAGCAAAGGGATTATGATACCGTTTTGAATATTAATAAAAAATCTGACAGAATAACAGATTAAAGGAAAAGGGGTAATAAAAAATGTCAGAAACTGCAGTATCACAAAGTGATAAAAAGTATTTAAAACCAAAGGAATTTGTGCTTTATCTTGTGGCGGTATTCTTCTACACAATGATGACGGGTACGGTAGGCTCTTACAGAAACGACTACCTTGTAAACGTGCTTGCATTGCCTGAAAACAGCGTGTCATTATTCAATACTCTCGTTCAGGTTATACCGTTTATACTTAATTTCTTTATTACTATGTATATTGACGGCAGAAGAACAGGCAAGGGCGGTAAGTTCAGACCGCTTGCACTTCTTGTTGCCGTTCCTGCTGGTATTTTTCTTGTGCTCTCCTTCTGGGCTCCAAAGGGTATTACGGGCTCAACGCTTATGATTTACCTTGTAACCGTTGCCGTTGCGTGGGCAGTCTGCACCAATTTCGGCGACAGTGTAAATAAAGTTGCTATTGTAATGACACCGAATATGAAGGAAAGAGATACAGTAATGTCTTTCCGTGGTATTGTTTCGGCAGTCGGCAACTCTGCTCCGCTTGTTGTTGAACTTGTGCTTGCATTTATGGTTAAGGATAAGGGACTGCGTTATATCGGTGTTGCATCTCTTTGCAGCGTTTGCGGCATTATTACAATGCTGCTTGGAATGAAAACCGTTCGTGAAAGAATTACATACAGCAATGAAAAGAAAAATCCGATTGTCGGTTTCGGTGATGTACTTAAAAATAAGTATGCTTGGACGATTATTATTTCTGAATTTTTAAAGAGTTTCCGCGGTATTTCAACTTATATGGGCATCTTCCTTGCCGAGGCATTGCTCGGACCGGGCAAATTTCTTCTTTTCGGTTTGCCGACAGGTATCGGCACGGCAGTAGGTATGCTTGTAATTAACTTCCTGCTTAAGAAATTCAATTCAAAGGTGCTCTATATTGCAAGCGGAATTTATTCCGTAATTGCTAATACTATTGCTTTTGCAATCGGTTATATCTATTTCAAATCACCAAGCCCTGTTCTTCAGATTGTGTTTGTTGCATCTCTGTTTCTTATCGGTCTTCAGTTCGGTGCTTCAAATCTTCTTCCCACAATGTTTCAGGCTGATGTGCTTGAAGATATTGAACTTAAAACAGGCAAACGACTTGATGCGTCACTGCCGTTTGTTATCGGTATCGGTACAATGATTTCGGGCACAATCGCATCTGCGCTTGCGCCACAGGTTCTTTACGGCACAAAAGTTCCGATTATTGAATATGTTCAGGCGGTTGACGGTGTTGCACAGGAACAGAGCCTTAAAACAAAAATTATGCTCTTGTTCTTCTATACAGTTGTTCACGGTCTTATGATGTTCCTTGCAGGCGTTCCGTTCTTCTTCTATAAACTTACGGGCAAAACAAAAGAAGATATGCATAACGCAGTTCTTGAAAAGCGCAGGCAGTTTGAACTTGAGAGCAAAGCACAGGAAACAGAATAGTTAATCAACATTATTATATTGAAATACCTGCTGATTTCAGCAGGTATCAGACTGTCGATAAAGTGGTCAGAACCACGCCGAAGTTAAATACGTTATGGTAATTACATTACCGTAGGGGTCGGCGGTCTCACCTTTCGGCTCGGTCGGTGCTTCTGCTTCGCAGAGGTGTCCGCCGGACACCCGCACCCTCGACGACCCGCTTTGTAATAACGTCATTGAAATCCCTAAGAAATGTCGAGTTTCTTAGGGATTTGGCGTTTTTTGCCTTTTACTCAGGGGCGGTACCAACGTACAGCACCCTTCCT
>CABUAS010000103.1 GCA_902489595.1 uncultured Oscillospiraceae bacterium
TAATATTTTAAGTATTGCATATTCCGACGCTTTGTTTTAGAATAAATATGTCATAGGCAATGAATAATAATCCAGGCAGGAGGTAATTATAAAACAAATGAATCCCAAAGTTGAAAAAAGACGAGAATTTTTAATAAATCTGCTGTATACAGCAGTGATACTTACAATCGTTTATGTATTTTTCAAGTATTGCTTCTGGCTGGCTGCGCCGTTTCTGCTTTCATTCTTATTTGCGGTAATATTGCAGAAACCTTTAAGATGGCTTGATAAAAAGTCAAAAAACAAATGCCACACGCTGTGGTCGCTTTTATTGGTATTTCTCTCAATAGCGGTAGTCCTTGTACCTATCATTCTGTTGCTTGTGCGGCTTATAAACGAAATCGGCAATTTTGTATCATACTTAACAGAACAGTTGAGTGATTTTCCGCAGTTTATGGAAATGCTGAAATCCGAAGTACTAAAGCTGCTGGCATTTTTGCCGGACGGTATTTACAGCAGCGTATCTCAAAGCATTACAACAGCTATTGACGGCCTTGTTCAGGACTTTGATTTAAGTAAAATCGGCTTGAACACGGGCACAATCACCAACACAATCAGTTCGGGCGTAACAGGAATTTACAGTGTTGTAAAAAATGTTCCGTCTGCAGTAATCGGCATTGTTATCGGCATTGTAGCATGGATTCTGTTTACAAAGGATTATGACAGAATTGTTAAATTCATTCAACTTCAGCTGCCCGAAAATAAAAAGAACCTGCTTGTTGAAATGAAACAGGTTTTCTCAAAAACAATTCTGAAAATGGTAAGAGCATATGCAATTATTATGTTTATCACTTTCTGCGAATTAACGCTTGGATTTACAATTTTAAGCGCTGTTAAAATTATGAGCAACAGTTATATTGTAATTATTGCGATTGCGATTGCCGTATTTGATATTCTGCCTGTTGCAGGCTCAGGCGGTATTCTTATTCCGTGGGCACTGATTTCGTTCATAACAGGCAATACATCACAGGGTATCGGACTGCTTGTAATTTATGTTGTAATCTCGGTTATCCGCCAGTATATTGAACCTAAAATCGTCGGCGAATCACTCGGCGTTAATCCGCTTATCACGCTTGCAGGTCTGTACTTTGGTTTAAAGCTGTTCGGTTTCCTCGGAATGTTTGTAGTTCCGCTCGGTATTATGACGCTCAAAGCATTTAATGACACAGGCAGAATAAGCCTTTGGAAAACACCCGAAAACGAAAAAATAGAAATAAAATAAACTTTCAAACAAAAATATCCTCCGTACATCAGTACGGAGGAGTTTTTATTTATCATACGACTGCAAAAATTCCTTTGTCCTCGGTTTTTGAGAATTAACGAAAATCTGCTCAGGTGTGCCTTCTTCATAAACAACGCCCTTATCCATAAAGATAACTTTGTCGGACACATCACGGGCAAAATTCATTTCGTGAGTAACGATAATCATTGTGCTGCCTGTGTCCTTAAGACTTTTAATAACCTTAAGCACCTCGCCCGTAAGCTCGGGGTCAAGCGCCGAGGTAGGCTCATCAAAGCAAAGAATATCGGGATTGAGCATAAGCGCTCTTGCGATTGCAACACGCTGCTGCTGACCGCCCGAAAGCTCGCAGGGATAAAATTCCTTTTTCTCTGCAAGACCTACGCGCTCAATAATTTCATTTGCTCTTTTCTCAATTTCCTCTTTGCTTTCCATTTTAAGGAGATTAGGAGCAAGCATAAGATTCTGCATAACATTATACTGCGGAAAAAGATTAAAGGACTGAAAAACAAGCCCGAAATGCAGGCGCTTATTTCTTAAATCCTTTTCCTTTATTTTTTTATCGGTAACGCCGTTATAAATCGTTTCACCGTTTACCGTTATAGTGCCCTCTTCTGCAAATTCAAGAAAGTTTATACAGCGAAGAAGTGTTGTTTTACCTGAGCCCGACGAACCGATTATGGAAAGGACTTCACCTTTTTCAAGCTCAAAATCTATACCCTTAAGAACCTTTGTTTTGCCAAAGCTTTTTTTAATATTTTTAACTTCAAGTAAAGCCATAATTCCCACCCCTTAACTGTTGAAATAGCTCATTTTCTTTTCTGCCGCTCTGAAAATCAATGTAAGAATTCCGCAGAAAAGAAGGTAGAATACTGCCGTATAGAACAGTGGCCATATTAAGCCCTTGGATTTTATAAAGCTCTGACCCAAAAATATGATTTCATAAATGCCGATAATTCTTGCAAGTGATGTATCTTTAACAAGCGTAATAATCTCGTTGCTCATAGGAGGAACGATTCTTTTAACAACCTGCAAAAGCGTTACTTTAAAGAAAATCTGCGTTCTTGTCATTCCGAGCACAAGTCCTGCCTCCTGCTGACCCTTAGGAACAGACTGAATTCCGCCCCTGTAAATCTCTGAAAAATAGCAGGAATAATTTATGACAAACGCTACAAGCACTGCATTGAAGCGGCCCATCAAATCCCATTTAAAAATAAGTCCCGGACCGTAAAAAACGATTAATAGCTGAAGCATAAGCGGCGTTCCGCGCACAACCCATATAAGCGTTTTAACAAGCCAGCTTAAGGGCTTGAATTTTGACATAGAGCCGAAGCTGAGCACAAGACCGAGCGGAAGTGAAAAAATAAGTGTAAGAGCAAAAATTTTTACTGTTTCGCCAAAACCCTTCAACAGCTCGTTTGTAACCTGAAGAAACATATCCATAAGCTAATTATCCTTTTAACACACAAACAACGCAGAAATATTTCTGCGCCGTAAAAATCGTAGTGGGCGGATACTATCCGCCCGCCACACATTTAAAATCTTCTGTATAAATTACTCAGCAAGTAAAACGCCGTACTTTTCAGAGAGAGCCTTGAGCGTACCGTCTGCCTTGAATTCCTCAAGATAAGCATTCATCTTTTCTGTCATATCAGAATCTTTTCTGAAACTGATGCCGTACTGCTCTTCTGCAAGCGAAACAGTTGTTGTAAGGTCGGCATAATCTGTTCCTTCGCCTGTCATTGCAAGAGCCATTGTTGAGTCAATAATGCAGGCATCTACTGCGCCTGACTTAACTTCAAGAAGAGCGTCTGCCTGTGCAGTAACTGCTACTGTATTAAGACCCTGTGCCGTTGCTGCCTCCTGACCTGCCGAGCCGTTTTCAACAGCAAAAGTCAAATCCTTGAGTGATTCAACAGTTGTATAATCAGCGGCTTTATCTTTGTTCATAACAACAATCTGCTGATTTACAGCATAAGCTTTTGTTACAGATGAGTTCTGAGTAACTTCGTCAGTAATTGTCATACCGTTCCAGATACAGTCGATTGCCTTTGTATCAAGTTCGAGGAATTTGTTATCCCAGTCAATAACAACAAACTCGATATCAACGCCCATTTTTTCAGCAACTGCTCTGCCGAGATCGGCATCAAAGCCAATCCATTCGCCGTTTTCGTCTTTGTAGTCAATCGGTTCAAACTCTGTAATACCTACAACGAGTTTACCTTTTTCCTTTATGTATTCAGAATCAGACTGTGCATCATTTCCGCCCTGTTTTGAACACGCTGCAAAGCACACAGCAACAAGGACTGCGGAAAGGATTAATGCTAAAACTTTTGTAAATTTTTTCATTTTCTTTTTCTCCTTAAATATATTGTACTAATATATTACCGTATTACCGCGTTAAAGTCAACAATTATTTTTTAACCACTGAGTTTGGAATAACAAAAAGTATTACGGGAGGGCACAGAGGCCCTCCCCTACAAAAATATGTTTAATTTGCGGTGCGCTATTGCAACACCGCAGAGGCAATTCAAAAATTGCCCGTTTTCATTCAAAATTGCCGATGCTGCAGGTTCTGCCGAAGCCGTAAAGAATTTTTGCTGCGTGGACACGCTGTGTTGCGCCCTGTGGATTTGCAAATCCCTGCTGTGTGCCCATAATCATACTGTTATAATTTGCCCACTGCATAGGTTCTGCCGCCCAAGGTTTTATATTTTCATAA
>CABUAS010000104.1 GCA_902489595.1 uncultured Oscillospiraceae bacterium
GTTTTCATAATCCCCCTATTAAAACAATTATTTTGATTATAAATAATTTAATAAGGAGGAGACTATGAAGCAAAATTTTGTTTATATGATGAAAAACTGGGTTAAATGGGATAAAAAAAGCCTGATTTACTTTTTCATCAGAATACCTGCCATGGTTTTACAGCCTATTATTACAGCGTATATTCCGAAAGCAATGATTGACTGCATTAACGAAGGTGCAACAGTAGAAAGACTTACACTTGTGGTTGCATTATTAAGTGTGCTTGTAGCGCTTACGACATGGCTGACGCCGTTTATGCAGGAGCTGCTGCTCGGAAGTGCAAGAATTATCCGTATGCGGTATGCCGTTATGGCATTCAACAAAAACCTTAACACATCTTACATAAACATAGAAAGTCTTGACGGCAGAGAAAAAAATAAGCGTGCAACGGAATTTTACAGAAGTTACTATTCGTCATCGGCAGATTTTATTGACACATTCAATCAGCTTTTAGTATGTATAGTCGGCGTTATAGCCTCGCTTGCTCTTATTTACAAAATCAATATTATTATGATACTGATTATTCTTATGACCTGCGCCGCTGAGTTCTTTTTGCTGAAATATCTTAACAAAAAAGAAAAAGGCGTAAAAAAAGCAAGAGGCAAAATTTTTGTTAAATTTGATTATTATTATTCACTCAGCAAAGATTTAACTGCCGCCAAAGATATAAGGCTTTACGGTTTTACCGACTATTTTTTGCTTGCCGTTGCCAAACTTATCAGTTCACTTGAAAGCATAACAGCAAAATATATGCACCAAAGCGTTACGGTAGGCGGCACAAGAGCACTTTTAAACCTTATGCGTGAACTTGTTGCATATGCTTATCTGACATATCTTGTTGTAAGCGGCAGGCTTTCCGTTTCCGATTTTATTTTCTATTTCGGCATTATAACAGGCTTTTCAAACTGGATAATGAATTTTGTATTTTTATATTCAAATATGGAAAGATGCTGCAACGACTGCGGCGCATTTCGTGAATTTATTGAAAGCAGTGAAGAAAATCAAGACAAGCCTGATATTGATTTTGAAAAAGTTGATTCAATCGAATTTAAAAATGTAAGTTTTACTTACCCGTCTGCCGAAAAAAGCACTATAAACAATATGTCTTTTAACGTTAACAAAGGCGAAAACATTGCCATTGTAGGTGAAAACGGTGCAGGCAAAACAACAGCGGTTAAACTGCTCTGCGGTCTTTACTACCCCACCGAGGGTGATATTCTGATTAACGGCAAAAGCAACCGTGATTTTTCGCCAAACAGTTATTTTGACTTGTTTTCGGCAGTATTTCAGGATTATAATTTTCTTCCGATGACCATTGCAGAAAATATAACGGCGAGCGCAGATTATGACAAAGAAAAACTGTATGCCGCTTTAAAAAAAGCAGGCATTATGGATAAAATCGACAGTCTTGACAAAAAAGAAAACACCCTTATGATAAAGGATGTTCACAAAGACGCAGTTGATTTTTCTGGCGGTGAAAAGCAGAAATTACTGCTTGCAAAGGCAGTTTACAAAAATGCATCCGTACTTATTCTTGACGAGCCGACCGCCGCTTTAGACCCGATTGCAGAAAACGAACTTTATCTGAAATACAATGAAATGACAGACAACAAAATTTCATTTTTCATTTCTCACCGCCTTTCTTCAACACGATTCTGCGATAAAATACTATTTATCAAAGACGGCACTATTGCAGAGAGCGGAACGCACGAAGAACTTATGGCAAAAAAAGGCGCTTACTACAGAATGTATCAAATCCAGAGTTACTATTACAAAGAGATGGGAGGCGATACAGTATGAAAAAGATGAAAACAATTTTCTTCGCCTTTAAAGAAATAAACAAACTTGAAAAAAGGCTTATTCCCACCTCAGTAACCGTTGCGGTTGTAATGGCGGTAATGCCGTTTGTGAATATCTGGTTCACATCAAAAATTATTGATTTGCTTGACACAGGTGCAGGTATGAAAGAACTTGCACTCTATATAGGTCTTGAAGTCGGCATAAACCTTGTACTGTTTTTCCTTAATAATTTTTTCAATGATATGTTTTTTATGTACCGCTCTCTGATGTATAACAAAGAACTTCAGAGCATATCTGCAAAACTATTTAAAATAGAGTATCAAAAACTTGAAGACGGTGATTTCAAAGAACTTGTGCACAAACATTCAGAAGCACAGGACAGAGTATTTTCTTCATTCGTGCAGTTTATGTGGATGATGCGTGATTTTGTTGCAGGTATGATAACACTTATTATATCAGTGATAATCATTATTCCGCTGTTTAAAATCGGTTTTACAAAAACGGGTGACACATATTTTGAAAAACCTGCATTTTTGCTTACAATTTTCGGCGCAATAGCAGTAATGGTAGTCATCATTCTTGTTGTTGCAATGAAAATGAACAAAGCATGGTTTAAAGCCTCTGACGAATATTCACGGCTTGACAGAATGTTTTACTACTTTCTCAATATGTTTTCAGATTACAACACGGGCAAAGAAATAAGGCTTTACAAAGAGCAGAATATGATTGAACATACTGCAACAGATGTGCTTTTGACAGACGGTGAAAAACTGCTGAAAAAAGTATCGCTGAACTCGGCAAAATCAAGTTCGTTTGTTGCGATACTCGGCGCAGTTGTAGGCTTTGGAATTTATCTTTTCATCGGTGTAAAAGGGCTGTATGGTCTGTTCGGCATCGGTTCACTGGTTCTTTACTGCGGTTCATTTATGCAGATTATAAACGGCATTATGAAAATGGCGGCAACCTTTGGCAAAACAGAAGAAATGGTACCGCTTGTCAATTATTATTTTGATATTATGAACACGAAAGACGAGATGCAGTACGGCGATAAGGTACTTGATACAACCGAATTTGAACTGGAATTTAAAAATGTTTCATTCAGATATCCCGACACAGAAAATTATTCGCTGAAAAACATTAATATAAAAATCAAAAACGGCGAGCACCTTGCCGTTGTAGGCAGAAACGGCAGCGGCAAAACCACATTTATCAAACTGATGTGCAGGCTTTACGATGTAACAGACGGTGAAATTCTGATTAACGGAACAAATATTAAAGATTACACAAAAGAAAGTATTATTCAGTTATATTCCGTTGTTTTTCAGGATTTCAAAATATTCTCACTGCCATTAAACGACAATGTATGTGCCGGTGAAAAGCACGACAAAAACAAACTTTACGACTGTCTTAAGCAGGCTAACATCAAAGAGCGTGTTGAAAAACTGCCGCATAAAGATAATACGGTTCTTTATAAAGATATGGATAAAGCAGGTGTTGAAATATCAGGCGGTGAAGCACAGAAATTAGCACTTGCAAGGGCACTTTACAAAGACAGCCCTGTTGTTATTCTTGATGAACCGACTGCCTCGCTTGACCCGATTGCAGAAAACGAAATCTACAGCCGTTTCAATTCATTCACGGAAAACAAAACGGCAATATATATTTCACACAGGTTATCAAGTTGTGCATTCTGCAACAGAATTGCGGTGTTTGAGAAGGCTGAACTTGTTGAAACAGGTTCACATAATGACCTGCTGAACAAAAACGGAAAATATTCCGAATTATGGAACGCACAGGCACAGTATTATTTAAATTAAAACACAAAAAGCGGGGAGGTTCA
>CABUAS010000105.1 GCA_902489595.1 uncultured Oscillospiraceae bacterium
GCGCCGCTTTTTAAAATGCTTGAGGCGATTTTTGAACTTATAGTTCCGCTTGTTGTTGCCTCAATTATTGATGTCGGTATAAAAAATAATGATATTAAATTTTTAATCGGCAGATGCGGTATTTTGGTTTGTCTTGCCGTAGTGGGTATGGTGTCGGCAATTACTGCACAGTATTTTGCCGCTAAAGCCGCAACAGGTTTTGGCAGAGAACTCCGCCGCAGTCTTTTTGATAAAATACAAAGTTTGTCGTTTTCAGAACTTGATAAAATCGGAACATCAAGTCTTGTTACCATACTTTCAAATGACTGCAATCAGGTACAAAACGGTGTAAATATGGTATTAAGGCTGTTTTTGAGAAGCCCTTTTATCGTTTTCGGTGCAATGATTATGGCATTTACTGTTGATGTAAAATGCGCATTAGTTTTTGTTGCTGCAATACCTGCGCTTTCGATTATTGTTTTTGGCATTATGGCATATACTATTCCTAAATACAGGCAGGTGCAGAATAAACTTGACAGTATTACTTTAAAAACAAGAGAAAATTTGACGGGCGCAAGAGTTATAAGAGCATTTACGGAAGAGACAGGGGAAATTTCTTCGTTTATTGAAAGTAACAATGCGCTTTCTCATCTTCAGAAAGCAGTCGGCAGAATATCTGCACTTATGAATCCGATAACTTATGTAATTATAAATATTGCGATTGTCGTTCTTATATGCAGCGGCGCAGTTCGTGTAAATTCAGGTGTACTTTCACAGGGTCAGGTAGTTGCACTTTACAACTATATGAGTCAGATACTTGTTGAACTTATAAAACTTGCAAATCTTATTGTAACTATTACAAAAGCTCTTGCCTGTGCTTCAAGAATTGAAACTGTTTTCAAACTTGAAAATTCACTCGTTTACAATGATAATGATGAAATTATGACAGATAATGCGGTTGATTTTATAAATGCGGAATTAAAATATCGGAATGCCTCTGAGCCGTCAATTTCAGGGATTGACTTTTCCGTTACAAAGGGAAGTATCGTTGGTATAATAGGCGGTACAGGCAGCGGCAAAACAAGTCTTGTGTCGCTTATTCCTCATTTTTATGATGCAACAAAAGGCAAAGTTCTTGTAAACGGCAGAGATGTAAAATCGTATTCGGATGATGAACTGCGAAATAAAATCGGCTTTGTTCTTCAAAAATCAGTTCTTTTTAAAGGAACTGTAAGAGATAACCTTAAATGGGGCAGTAAAAATGCAGATGACAGTGATATGATTAGTGCGCTGAAACAGGCACAGATCCTTGATACTATTATGGAAAAAGGCGGTCTGGACGCTGAAATTGAACAGAACGGTTCAAATTTATCAGGCGGTCAGAAGCAAAGGCTTTCAGTTGCAAGAGCGCTAGTAAGAAAACCGGAAATTCTTGTGTTTGATGACAGTTCATCTGCTCTTGATTTTGCAACAGAGTCAAAGCTCAGGCACGAAATATCTGTGCTTGATTATAACCCTACTGTGTTTATCGTAAGTCAGCGTGCATCTTCGGTTATGAGTGCTGATAAAATTATTGTTCTTGATGACGGCAATATTGTCGGTGAAGGTACTCATAATGAACTTCTTGAAAGCTGTGAGGTTTACAGAGAAATCTATAATTCACAGTTCGGAGAGGAGGCGGACAATGAGTAACAGAGAGATAATTAATAAAGTTCTTAAATATATCGGTAAATATAAGTTCTATCTTCTTTTTTCAATAATTTTTGCCGCTGTTTCTGTTATTCTTACTTTGTATGTTCCCATACTTGCAGGCAGAGCAATAGATAATATTGTCGGTGCAGGAAATGTTGATTTTTCTGTAATCAAATCAATTTTACTTCAAATACTGATTGTTGTTTTGATTACTTCTATTTTGCAGTGGTTTATGAATGTTCTTAATAACAGAATTACTTTTAATGTTGTTCGTGATATGAGAGAAAAAGCATTTTGTAAAATTGAAGTTTTACCGTTTAAATTTCTTGATTCTCACGCTGGCGGCGATATAGTAAGCAAGGTTATATCAGATGCGGATCAGTTCGCAGACGGTCTTTTAATGGGATTTACGCAGTTATTTACCGGCGCAGTAACTATTATCGGCACTTTGTGTTTTATGCTCTCAATTAACGTGTGGATAACGATTGCTGTTGTTGTTCTCACACCGCTTTCATTTTTTATTGCCCGTTTTATCGCTAAAAAAACTTATAAAATGTTCAAATTGCAAAGTGAAACAAGGGGAGAGCAAACTGCTTTTGTTGATGAGATAATTAATAATCAGAAAGTTACTGAGGCATATTCTCATAAAAATGAAAACATTGAAAAGTTTGATGATGTCAATGACCGTCTTGCAAAATATTCTCTTAGAGCCACTTTCTTTTCATCAATAACAAATCCTGCCACAAGATTTGTAAACAGTATTGTTTATGCAAGCGTGGCTCTTATTGGTGCAGTTCTTGCCGTTACAGGACAGGGAAATATTACTGTCGGCATTCTTACAAGTTTTCTTGCATATGCTAATCAGTATACAAAGCCATTTAACGAAATCAGCGGCGTAGTCACAGAACTGCAAAATGCCATAGCCTGCGCAGGCAGACTTATTGAGCTTATTGAAGAAGACGAGGTTGAACCTGACACGGAAGAAAAGAAAGTTCTTAATAATCCGCAAGGCAATATCACACTTGCAAATGTTTCTTTCAGTTATTCAGATGATAAAAAACTGATTGAAAATCTTAATCTGAATATCAGAAGCGGTATGCGTGTTGCAATAGTCGGTCCTACAGGATGCGGTAAAACAACGATTATTAATTTATTAATGAAGTTTTACGATGTAAGCGGCGGCAGTATTTCGGTCGATGATATTGATTATAAAGACATTAATGTTAACTCCCTGCGTTCTTCTATTGGTATGGTTTTGCAGGATACCTGGCTGAAATCGGGTACAATTAAAGAAAACATTGTTATGGGTAAACCCGATGCAACTGATGAAGAGATAATTGAGGCATCAAAAAAGTCTTACGCACATTCATTTATCAAAAAACTGCCCGATGGTTATGACACTTATATAGGCACAGACGGCGGCAGCCTTTCGGGCGGTCAGAAACAGCTTTTGTGTATTACAAGGCTTATGCTTGTAAATCCGCCTATGCTTATACTTGACGAGGCAACATCAAGTATTGATACAAGAACCGAAATCAAAATTCAGAAAGCATTTAATAAACTTATGGATGGCAAAACAACTTTTATCGTTGCTCACAGGCTGTCTACAATTAAAAATGCCGATTTAATTCTTGTTATGAATAATGGTTCTGTTATTGAAACTGGCACGCACACCGAACTTCTTGCAAAAAAAGGTTTTTATTTTAATCTTTACAACAGTCAGTTTACCGGCTTTGAATAATCTCTTTTCT
>CABUAS010000106.1 GCA_902489595.1 uncultured Oscillospiraceae bacterium
TATAATTATTGAATTTATCAGTCATTTGTGGTAATTTTAAATAAAATTGTTGTGAGGAGATAAAAATATGGCACTTCCCAAAGACCCGATTATGCTTTTGTCGGTTGTAAATATGAAACTTCGGGATACTTATTCTTCGCTTGATGCGCTTTGCGATGATCTTGATGAAAGCAGAGCGGATATAGAAAAAACGCTCTCGTCAGCAGGCTATGCCTATAACGAAAGCGTTAATCAGTTTGTTTGATTATATGCTTGCAATTTTTGAATTGTTTGGGGGCTGTGCCCTCCTGTTTTTTATTTCAATTTTTCGGTCCATTCTTTTTCTCTGAATCCCGTAAGGATTGCTGTGTCTGAAATGATAAGCGGTCTTTTGACAAGCATTCCGTCTGTGGCGAGGAGGTGCAGCTGTTCGTCTTCGCTCATAGTCGGCAGTTTATCTTTTAACTGCATGGATTTATAAAGCATTCCGCTTGTGTTGAAAAATTTTTTAAGCGGCAGACCGCTTTGAGCGTGCCACGCCTTTAATTCATCATAAGTCGGGTTTTTTTCTTTTATATGCCTGCTTTCGTATTTTAAGCCGTTTTCATCAAGCCATTTCTTTGCCTTTTGGCAGGTTGAACATTTCGGGTATTCAATAAATAACATTTTTAACCTCCGTGATTATTTATTCGGAATAATATTTTAATGATATTATCGTGGGAGCGGATATAATCTGCCCACCGTATAATCAATATTTTATCAGAATAATCCTGTTTCTTCAACACGTTTTGTGAAGAAATTAATCGGCTTTTTAACGCACGGCCCGATAACAAGACCTATGAACAGTGAAACAAGAATATATGCACCGAGTTTTAATAAGTAAATCCAGAAATCGTTTTCAAACGTTCCGCAGACACATTCACGCATTGCCTCAATTACAAATGTAAACGGCAGATACGGGTTAATTGCCCTGAAAAACTGCGGTGTTACGTCTATCGGGAATGTTCCGCCCGAGCCGCCTATCTGCACAACAAGCATTATAACCGCAAGTGCTTTGCCGATGTCGCCGAAGGTGTAGGCGAGCGTGTAAATGAAGAACATAATTGCAACCGAACCTGCAATTCCCGCAATCATAAATTTAATCGGATGATAGCATTGAATTCGTAAAAACCAAAGGTCGCCTGCGCAGATGATTACACTCTGAATAAGCGATAAAGCAAGGAAGGTTAAGCCCCTGCCGAAGTATTCCTGAGTCGGCTTCAGGCTTGTAAATTCCTTTTTCTTTTTGATATTTGTGTGCAGAATTGCAACTAAAATTGTTGCGCCGACCCAGATTGCAAGAGTTGTGTAAAACGGCGCCATTGCAGAGCCGTAATTGTCTATTCCGTAAACCTTGTCGGTATTTACTTTAACGGGGCAGGCAATGAATTCGCCGAGTTCGTCGGCATTTTTTGTTGTCAGATTAACGGTTGCGTTAACGATATCGCTGTTGCTCAGCTTTTCAATTTTGCCCGAGAGTTCATCAAGTTGAGATGAAAATGTGCCGATAAGACTGCTCAGTGACTTCATCATTCCGTCGCCCGCCTCGGCAGATTTGCCGAGTGCTTCAACAAGTGTGTTAACACCCGGCATATCCTTTTGCAGTGCAGTAAGCACATTGCTCACATCACCCATTGTGCCGAGAAGAGCACTGATAGTTGATTTTAATTTCGGCTGCAGATTTTGTTTGAAATCTGTTCCTGCACTGCTCATTGTGCCTGAAATGCTGATTATGTTATCGGCAACCTCGTCAACTCTGCCGCTGAAACTGCCGTTTTGCATTGCCTCAAGGTCAGATATAACGCCGGATAATTTTGCATTCGAATTTTCAAGACTGCTTATAATTCCTGCAACAAGTTTTGCTTCGTCGGGCAGTAAATTCTGAAATTCTTTTAAAATATTTGTAAGATTTGTAATTTTTGATTGTGTATCTTTGCAGTTTGCAAGCGCTTGTGCAATAACCGCCTGCGTGCTTTCGCTTACTTCGCCGTTTGTCTTTTTTACAGTTTCTCCGATGTTTTTCAGCGAAGAAGCAGAGTCGGTAAATGTTTTGTCAACCGTGCCCGAAATGCTGTCAATCCCGGCCTCGGTCACTCTGATTACGTCTTCTGTGTTTGTGATTGCACTGTCGGTGTTTTTAAGCAGTGATGCAAGGTCTTTTTCGCTGAGAGAACTGTCCAGTGAGTTCATCAGTTCCATAACATTTTCAAAACTTGTAAGTGTTGTCTGTAATGATTCTATACTGCCCTTTGCCTGTGTGATTTCCTCCTGCACCGTGCCGAACATACCGTTTGAAAGTGTGTCGCTTTCTTCAATAACAGTGCCGAGCATCTGATTAATAAGACCAACTACGGTAACAACAAACGATTCGTTTACTTCCGTCTGAACAGTCTGCACAACTTTGTCGGTGATTTTTGTTGCGATGGCGTTTTTCTTTTCGTTTGCGTAGTATGTAATTTCAGGCTGCTTGAAATCAGCAGTCATAATGCTTGTAAATGATTCGCTGAAGCCGCTCGGAATTTCAATTCCTGCGTAATATTTGCCTGCTTTGATTCCTTCAACGGCTTCATCTTTTGAAAGAAACTGCCAGTCAATCAAATCATTTGCTTTCAGATTTGTTATAATCTGATCTCCTATGTCAATTTTAATGCCTTTGATTTCAGTGCCTTCGTCTTCGTTTACAACGGCAATCTGCATATTGCCCGTACTTCCGTACGGGTCCCAGTTTGCATAAATGTTAAACCATGCATAAAGTGACGGCAAAAGCGCAACGCCGACCGTCAGAATTATTGCCATTGAATTTGTAAAAATCTTTTTAAAATCACGCCTGCATATTCTGAAAATATTTTTCATCGTCAGTCCTCCTCGTCATCAAAATCGTCATCATCGTCATCATCGTTTTCGCTGAAAACACTGTATTTGCCGAATTCAATCTGTTCGTCATTCTGTAAATACGGAATAACCTTTTCTTTTACAAGATGTTTAAAATAATCGGTAACCGTAAAAACGGCAATGTTGAATAAAATCAGAAAAATCCAAAGCACAAGCCAACTGCCTTTGTTGCTGCCGGGCATATTGGCAAGCCATACGGCAATAACCGTAAAAATGGTGAAAATAATAGCAAAAATAATCTTTACCGTGTTAAGAATTTTACAGCCCTTTGTGTAATTTTGAATGATTTTTTCACGCAAAAGGATATACTTCTGAACGATAAGGTCTTTTTTATCTGTCTGTTTCTTTACATTTTTCTCATTATCGTTCATAATCTCACTCCGTTTCTTTACATTATTATTAATTTTGTAACAGTATATCACTGTAATTTTGCAAATTCAACAGGCAACAGCATTGTTGTAAAGAATAACAACG
>CABUAS010000107.1 GCA_902489595.1 uncultured Oscillospiraceae bacterium
AAAAATCGGCAAGTACCTGACGGCACAAGCCGATTTTTGGTCTGCCTGACAGGGGTCGAACCTGCGCTCTCTTGAATCGGAATCAAGTGCATTAGCCATTGTGCTACAGGCAGATGTAAAATGTTATGCGTCTGTTAAATTTTATTTTACTATCTTAAAAGTATTGTTGTCAATGAATTTTTGTGTTATAATGCTAAAAAATATTAAAAAAGGAGAAAAGTATATGAAATTCAAAGATTTTCCACAGGCTGTGGTAAAAGAAAATGTTGATTATGCTGTTAAAGAAATTACTAATGTAATTAAAAAATACGGTCCCCGCGAATCTGGTAATGAAAATTGCTTTGATGCTCAAAAGCATATAAAAAAGGAATTTGATCAGTTTTGCGATGAAACACATTTTGAGGAATATCAGATGGCTCCGAAAGCGTTTCTGCACTTTACAAAAACTGTTTCTGCATTGATTATTCTTGCAGTTACCGTTTGCCTTCTTCTTGTGTTCCTCAATGTTATTGATTTTTTCATTGCACAGTGCATTGTAGGTGTAATTGTTGCAGGCTCGCTTTTTGTTACTGTTATGGAATTCCTTATGTATAAACAGTTTCTTGACCCTCTTCATAAAAAGGTAACAGGTCACAACCTTGTTGCCGTAAGAAAGCCAAGGGGCGAGGTTAAGAAAAGAATTGTTATAAGCAGCCATATTGACTCTGCTTATGAATGGCGCCATATTTATTACGGCAAGGGTAAGCTGATGGGCCCGTTTATGGGCGGTGCTATCGGCGGCGGCGTAATTTCATTTATCATTGCAGTTATCACAGTGATTGCCAATTTTGTTGATATGGGCAAATTCGGCGATTTTATGCTTGATTATTCATATTATTTCCATATTATAACCGCACTGTTTATGATTACTCTTTTCCTTTTTGTTGATTTTAAAACAATTTCACCCGGTGCAAATGATAATTTAACGGGCACTTATTCTGCTGTGTGTGCTCTTCGTATGCTTGATATGGCAGGTGTTGAGTTTGAAAATACCGAAGTAGTTGCTATGATTACCGACGGTGAGGAGGCAGGTCTGCGCGGTGCAAAAGCATTTGCAAAGGCTCATCTTGACGAATACACAAAGGGTGATGTTGAAACAGCCGTTCTTTGCTGCGATACATTGACCGACCTTGATTATCTTAATGTTTATTCAAAGGATATGACGGGCACTGTAAGGCATAATCCCGAATTTTCACAGCTTGTTTTCGATTCTGCAAAGGAGGCAGGCTATGACGATGTTAAGTTTGCAAATGTATTTTTCGGCTCGTCAGACGCCGCCGCATTTACTCAGGCAGGAATTACGGCAACATGCCTTGCCGCTATGGATCCGTCACCTGCCGATTATTATCATAACCGTCGTGACAGTTATGACAGACTTGTTCCCGAGGCAATCGAAAAAGGCTATAACATTATTCTTGCCTCCATTTTCAATTTTGATAATAAAGATTAATAGATGCTGATAACAAAAAATCCCGTTATGCTGTGTAACGGGATTTTTTATGCTTGTGTTATTAATTTGATGAATTTGAATCGGCTGATTTTTTCTTTTTGCCGAAAATCAGTTTGTCTGTTATGCCGAGAAGTTTGTCAAACGGAATTGCAATACACATTGTTATTACGAATGATAATATTACAAAAAGTATCGGGTTTGAACTTACTCCGAAACGGTCAAGAGTATTCATCGGCAGTCTTTGGATAATGTATATAGAAAATAAATGTCTGCCAAAGAAGTTCAAAATCTTATTATGCACCTGAATTTTCATTGTAAGCATAATAACTATTAAACCGAAAAGTGTATTCTTTATTATTCTGAAATAAAGATAATCCGAGTAAATTAATGTAAAGACAAACATTGCCGCTAAAAGGGCAAAAGCGATATAATAAAGAATTTTTTTCGTCTTGAATATATATTCAATTTTGTCTTTGAATACGCACCAGAACATACCTGTCAGATAAAGCAGTGATGTGTCATACCAGTAACATCCTTTTGCCATATGCATTAAAAACAGATAAGCTATGGTAAAAACTCACATTATTGACAATATAATCGCTTTGTTGTCTTTGCCGATTAAAAAAGCAATGTAAGTGCTGAAATAAAATACTAAAATTGCAAAAATATACCAGTTGCTGTTGCCTAAACTTTCCCAGCCGATAAGCGATAATAAAAATGTTTTTATACTGAAACTTTCACCTAAAATCAGTTTTGCAGCGGCAAAAATTATAACGGCAATATCAAAGTGATATAATGTTTTGAATATTCTGTTTTTCGGTATTGCTCTGATATATTTTTTACCTTTGTTTAACCCTGACAGCATCATAGCGTATCCCGAATAAAACAAAAATGCAGATACAATGCCTTGCTCCATTATGGTGAAATTAATATACAAATAAAGTTTGTTGAATATGCTGTCTGAAAGGGTAAGATATGAGGACGCATGAGAAAATAATACCAAAATGATAAAAATACCTTTAATGGAATTAGTTTTATCAAGTGACAGATAATCGTTGTAGATTCCGCCTTCCAAAACGGCTCGGTTCTTTTTGCTGAACGAAAACTGAATTTGGTAAAGGCAAATCAGTGCAACAAGTATTAAACATATAATCATAGATTATGTTTCCTTTCGGTTAAATCTGAAAAAATCAGCAAATCATACCTGATTCAATCCAGCGCATCAAAGATGGATATTCTTCTTTATATTCGTCAAGTTTTTCTGTGTTGGCATCAACGAATGCCTGGAATTCGTCTGTATCTTCGAATTCATATGTGAAATCCTGTTCAAAATCATATGTTGCAGTGAACATATAATCAAATATATCATCTGCCGAATAATCTTCAAGCAGTTTGTTTGCAACTGTTTCGGTTGTGAAATCAAGTGCATTTTTAACTGTTGCCTCAAAATCATCGGCGTCAACTGCGATACTGCCGTTTGCCGTGCAGTAAGCAGTTATTTCATTTTCGTAAATATCAATATTTTCAAGATAGTCGGTAACATCTTCCAACCCTGTTTCGTTGATTTCGTCGTACATTCTGTAGTTGAATTCGCCTATAATGTTTTGCAGTGCAACTGCTTTAAGCACACAGTCAATTTCAGTGCCGTCCTCGTCTGTTACAACAAAGCCGTCTTCTTTAAACTGCTCCCATATTAATTCATAAAAAACTCTGAACTTAGGTTTTTCATCAAAAATTGCTTCATAGATAAAAGAATCCAAATTCATTTTTCATTCTCCTTTGCTTTTATCAATATAACCATATTGTAACCTAATATAACATAATTTTCAATATTGCATTACGGAATATTATA
>CABUAS010000108.1 GCA_902489595.1 uncultured Oscillospiraceae bacterium
TTGTTTTTTTACAACATCTTTTTATTTTTAGACTTGACTTTTAATAGTTAGTCTCTAAAATCAGAAACTGAACAGGTTTTTCAGGTTCACATACTGCGGCAACTATACCTATATTGACTCCGCCTCTGCCGAAAACGTAAACATTTGCATCTTCAATATGATTTTCCTTTAAAGAATTTTTTAACACTGATATATAATCAACTTTATGCTCTTTCCAATAAATCCCCACAATATTCCATTTACCGGGTTCTTCTTCACTTTCATTTAAAAGTATCTTTCGTGTTCCTCCGTTAAAACTGACAGGAATTTCATAAGAACACGGTGCATTTGATATTAATTCACGAATAATATCCTCGTTCATCGTATCAATTTCCAGAAAATCATAAGCAACATAACATTTAAATGCATTATCAAATTCAACATCTTCATATTCTATTTCGGCATTTTCATCCTGTTTGATAACATCCGCCGCATATTCATAAATTTCCTGTCTGTTTTCCCGCGATGATATATCAACAGTTGAGTCCATACCGTCAATATGATTTGCAAATGCGGTCATTGAATTTGTCGAAAATATCAATAAAAATACTACCGTTAATAATAAAATTTTTTTCATTTTTGTTCCCCTTTTTATAATTATTTACCGACCAAGATAAATAAAACATATGCTCCTTTCTCGAATAAAGATAAATTCTACGTCAATTTTATCTTAGCATAAAATAAAAAAGAAACAATCGAAAATGCAAAACTGCACATTTTTTATGCAAAAATGCATCAAAAACGGGGATTGACAATTATAAAGTGTAAATTTCACTGCAAAGTGTTGCATAAAAATTTATAAAAAATGAAAATCGGGAGGGCACAGATGCCCTCCCCTACGGTTGTTGCAATAACGTTATTCATTTCAACCCGCCGTTAATTCACGAATTGCACGTTACTCTCGCCTTTTTCTTTGAAGCAAAGTTAATAATCAGCGCCGCGGCACACAAACCGAACACCGCACCCCCTGCGATTAAGGCGTATTCCAAATTGTAATTGCTATCCGAGGTTAAATCCAAATCAAAATCCGAGTCAACGCCGAGCAGCAACGCCTCCTCATTCGGGTCAATTAAAGCAGCACGCTGTGCGTCTATCTCTTTGACCTCGCTGTATGAATATGTTCTGTCTCCAAAATCCTTGTCGGCAGCAATTCTCACTTTGCCGTCATCGCCTGCATATTCATCATCAAGCAAAAGGAATTCGGCATTATTGCTGTTTTCTCTGAATATTACAAGCGCAATCTCGCTTGCCTCACCGATACCGTTAACAAAATACACATACGAATTTTCAATCCCGTAATCATTGAGCAATTCATATATTGCGTTGTTATAATCCATTTCGCATTCGCCTTTTGAAGCAGACGCCATACACCAGCGGTTTTCCTGCTTTTCCAGTCTTTGAATAAAGTGCTCACTGTAATCAGGATTATTTCTCATTTCATCAGTAACTTTCACGCCTTTGGCAACAGTAATTGTACCAAATTCGTCTGATTCAGCACATTTTATCGGTACATTATATGCAGTTTCTGCTTTTTTTACAAACTCCTGCATCTGACTGCGTGACAATTCATCGGTATCATAAAACGGCATATTAAAATATGCTTTACTTGCTCTGTCATAATCTATCGCACTTTCATCAAGACTGTTTGCTTCAAGTAAAATACGCAAACTGTTTAAAGAACTTTCTGCTATAAGTTCTTTATCATCAGCCAAATCTTCATTAATAGTTAACGTTCCGTCAATTATATTACCGTTTGCATTATCATAATTTGCATATGTTAATAACGGCGTTGCCGCAAAACAAATTATTAAAACAAATATAAATATTATTTTTTTCATTATTTTTTCTCCCTATGGATAAATAACTATATATCTTATTGTAACATAACCTTTAAAATAATCAACAATACTATGGTCTAAAAACCTTTCATAAGGTATAAATTTTTCATTTGCTAAATTATTTGAATCATGGAAATAAAGGGATTCACTGCTTAATTCATATCCACTGCATACAACTGCATGACCCGAAACCTCATCTCTTATATGCACATCAAATCCAACAAAAACAGGATGATTTTTATTAACATACCACACAAATGTTTCGTATTTGAAATTACGCATTGGTGTAACATTACGATCTTTTAAAACCTCTCCCATTGCCGTAAGTACTTCTTCTTCATTTGCACCTTCGTTAGGAAGTTTCCCACCTTTACCATACCTAACAACATCCTGCATTGTAAGATTAGTATTATTTTCATAATTACCAATCATTGCAATAGCGGCAGCCCAGCACCATTTCGTGTGTCCCTGAACAATTCTTTTAATACCCATGGTAGTTGAATCTAACTCTCCGCTGCTTAAAAAGTTATATGTTCTTTTACCCTGAACCAAAGTTTCTCTTACCATACGACCGCTGCTGTTGAAATAATACCACGAGCCATTGATTGTTTTCCAGCCAATCTGCATTGAACCATCAGTATTAAGATAATACCATTCACCGTCAAGTTTTATCCAGCCGACACGCATTGAGCCGTCGGTATTCATATAATACCATTTATCATTTACATTTATCCAACCCGTGCACATTACACCCTTTGAAGTAAAATAATAATCTGCACCGTTAATAAACTGCCAGCCTGTAACCATAATGCCACGCATAGTAAAATAATATTGTTTTCCGTCATCTTTGAGCCAGCCTGTATGCATTACGCCACTGGGGTTCAGATAATACCAGTTACCCTCCCACAAGAGCCATTCAGTCCACATCCAGCCGTTTTCATCAAAGAAATACCAACTGCCGTTTATGTACTCCCAATTATATTTAGTATAACTTCCGTCAGAATGTTTATACCACCAGCGGCCGTTGCTTGATTTTATCCATGTTCCTCCCGACGATGATGACGCCGCATAGGCAACAGGTTCATCTGCCGAATCTGCAATAATTGCCTCATTCTGCTCTGCAATCTGACTTTCTGCCGTTTCGCTTACATCATCTGCAAAAGCGTAAAACGGTAATGATGTTACCGAAATCATCATTGCCAGTATAATCATTAAAATTTTTTTCATTTTTGTTCCCCTCT
>CABUAS010000109.1 GCA_902489595.1 uncultured Oscillospiraceae bacterium
TTATAAGGAGTAGTATATTATGGCAACAAAAACATTTAAAATGACTGCTGTCGGTAAAGCAGAACTTGAGAAAGAACTTGAAACACTTAAAACCGAAGGCCGTATTGATATAGCAGAAAAACTTAAGGTTGCACGTTCATACGGTGACCTTTCGGAAAACAGTGAGTATGACGAGGCTAAGTCCGAGCAGGCTAAAATTGAGGCTCGTATTACAGAACTTGAATATCAGCTTGACCACGCTGAAATTATTGATACGGCAGATAAAGATGCTGTTTCAATGGGCTCAAAGGTTAAGGTAAGGCGTCTTTCCGATAAAGTTGAGGCAGTTTATGAAATTGTCGGCTTTGCACAGAGCAACCCTGCCGAAGGCAAAATTTCAGACGAAAGCCCTGTAGGGAAAGCACTTGTAGGTGCTAAAAAAGGCGATATGGTTGTTGTTGAAGCACCTATCGGTAATCTTGAATATAAAATTTTAGCAATAGATTAATCAAAAAGTTAAGAGGTATAATATATGGCAGGAAAGTTTGAAATCAGTAAGAATACTGACGGCACTTTCACCTTTGAATTTAAGGCAGATGATAAGGTTTTGGCTGTTTCACCCGTTTTTTCAAAGGAAGACGAATGCAAAAGAGGCGTTAAGGCTGTTAAGAAGAACAGCAGAATGAAGGTTCAGAACGCAGTTCAGAATGATGAAGAAAAAACAAATCCTAAGTTTCTTGTAGAGCAAGACGGTGATAAGTTTAAGTTTACTTTGTTTTTGCAGACGGGTACAGCTGCCTGCACAGGCACGGCTGATACCGAGCAGGAAATTCTTGATGCAATCACTTTTATAGGCAATAATGCAAATGCCGCTCCTATGGCGGTGGCAGAAGTTGTTTTAAGCGAAAACGAGCAGAAACAAATCAGAATTGATAAACTTAAGGCTTTGCAGGCACAGGGTAAAGACCCGTTTGAAATTACACTTGCAACCCAGACTCACCACAGTGACGAAATCAAAGTTCAGTTTGAACAGCTTGAGGGCAAAGACGTCACAATCGCAGGCAGAATAATGACATGGCGTGATATGGGCAAGGCTAATTTTATTGATGTGCAGGACAGAAACGGCAGAATTCAGGCTTATGTCCGTATGAATGATATCGGCGAAGACGCTTTCAAAGAGTTCAAATCGTGGGATATCGGAGATATTGTTGAAATCACAGGCTTTGTTTTCAAAACAAGAATGGGCGAGATTTCAGTTCACGCAAAGGAAATCAGACTTCTTTCAAAGTCGCTTCTTCCTCTGCCTGAAAAATTCCACGGTCTTACCGATACGGACACAAGATACCGCAAGCGTTATCTTGATATGATTATGAATCCCGACGTTAAGGATACTTTTATCAAGCGTTCAAAAATCATCACATCAATCCGCACATATCTTGATAATCTCGGCTTTGTTGAGGTTGAAACGCCTATTCTTAACACAATCGCAGGCGGTGCGGCCGCAAGACCGTTTATTACGCATCATAATACACTTGATATGGATATGTATCTGCGTATCGCAACGGAACTTTATTTAAAGCGTCTTATCGTCGGCGGTATGGAAAGAGTGTATGAAATCGGCAGAAACTTCCGCAACGAGGGTATGGACGTAAGACATAACCCCGAATTTACCTGTATCGAACTTTATCAGGCATTTACAGACTATCACGGAATGATGGATATTGCCGAAAATCTTATCAGAAATGCGGCAAATGAGGTTTGCGACAGCCTTCATATCACATTCAACGGCACTGAAATTGACCTTGAAACGCCGTTCGCAAGAATGACAATGGTTGAGGCTGTTAAAAAGTTCAGCGGCGTTGATTTTGCTCAGTTTATGAGCGATAACGAAAAGGCAGTTGAAATTGCAAAAGAAAAGGGCATTGAAATTGAAAACGGCAAGGCTACATGGGGCGATATTCTTAATTCCTTCTTTGAGGAATTTGTTGAAGAAAATCTTGTTCAGCCAACGTTTATTATGGATTATCCCGTTGAGATTTCTCCGCTTACAAAAAGAAAGCCTGACTGTCCTGTGCTTACGGAAAGATTTGAACTCTTTATTCTCGGCGGCGAGTACGGCAATGCTTATTCCGAACTTAATGACCCGATTGACCAGCAGGGCAGATTTGAAGCACAGATGAAACTTCGTGAGGCAGGCGACGACGAGGCAAATATGATTGATAATGATTTCGTAACTGCGCTTGAATACGGTATGCCTCCTACAGGCGGTCTCGGCATCGGAATAGACAGGCTTGTAATGCTGCTCACAGACAGTTATTCAATCCGTGATGTGCTTTTGTTCCCCACAATGAAGTCCTTACCGAACGACAAGTAAGAAAAACCCAGTGTTTATGCGGGTTTCGGGACTTTCAAAATCAAATAAATTTACCTCTTTACACCAAATTTACACCAATCGGTGCTAAAAACGGTGCAGAGACTAAAAAATCGCATAATTTTAAGTTTCACACAGCTCCTGAGAAGTTACTGCTTCTCAGGAGCTTCTTTCATTTCTCATAGTTTTCGGACTACATCGCAAACTACACCAATCCTGTTTTTCTCAATATAATGAGGATAATCACAGAGGAAGGGGTGGTTATACTATGAGCAACAGTTTAGCAAGCGTTCACCCGGAGCTAATTTCTGAATGGTCAGAGAAGAACTTACCGCTAACGCCGGATAAGATAACCTTCGGTTCAAATAAAAGAGTGTGGTGGATAGGTGCTTGCGGACACGAGTGGGAAACGAGCGTCAAAGCTCGTTCAAAGGGCGAGAAATGCCCGATATGCTCAGGAGCGAGAGTAATAGAGGGTATCA
>CABUAS010000110.1 GCA_902489595.1 uncultured Oscillospiraceae bacterium
GGCGCAAAAACAGATTCTTTTTTATAATTTTTAAGGTAAATAAGTAAACTTTTCATATAACACCAAAATAATTTTACTTCAATATTTTTCAAAAAGATTTTAGTTTATTATTTCTGATATGTCAACAAATAAAGTATTAATTATGAAAAAATATATTGAATAATGAAAAACTCTGTTATATAATTAAACAAAATTCAGTTTTGAGGTGAAAAAATGGAGCAAAAACCGATTACAGCGATTATTGTCGGCGCAGGACACCGTGCTTTCGTATACAGCGAACTTGCAAAAACAAATCCCGAACTTTTGAAAATAGTAGGCGTTGCCGACCCTAATCCCATAAGAAGAAAAAAAGCGGCGGATTATTTTGGCTTCGGCGAAGATATGTGCTTTGAAAACGCAGATGAACTTGCAAAGGCAGGCAAACTTGCCGACGCAGTTATCAACGGCACTATGGATGAAACACATGTAGAAACTTCAATTCCGCTCCTCGAGGCGGGTTATGATATGCTGCTTGAAAAACCTTTTGCCGTAAATGAAGAAGAAATGAGGCGCCTTGTTGACTGTGTTAAAAAGAACGGCAGAAAAGTTATGATCTGCCATGTTCTGCGCTATACGCCTTTCTATTACAGCATCAAAGAAAAAATTGAAAACGGCGAACTCGGCGATATAATGAATATTCAGATGACAGAGCATGTAAGTTACCATCACCTTTCAACATCTTATATACGCGGCAAATGGGCAAATTCCGATAAATGCCACACTTCTATGCTGCTTGCAAAATGCTGTCACGATATAGACCTTATGATGTGGTTTATGAGCAAAACAAAGCCTGTTGCAATTTCTTCTTTCGGAGGCAAATATCAGTTCAAACCCGAAAATGCACCAAAAGACGCAGGCACAATCTGTATGAAAGACTGTCCTCTTGTTGACACCTGCAATTACTCAACAAAGCGTCTTTATATTGACCACCCCGACAGATGGTCATTCTATGTATGGGACGCTCTTGAGCACATTGAAAACCCGACTATTGAAGATAAAATTGCACTTATGAAAACAGACAATCCGTATGCAAGATGCATTTATAAATGCGATAATAATGTTGTTGACCATCAAAGTGTGCTTGTAAACTTTGAATCCGGCGCAACAGGCACGCACAATATGGTCGGCGGTTCGGCTGAACCGAGAAGACAGATACATATTATCGGCACAAAAGGTGAACTATTCGGCAATTTTGAAGAATCAAAATACACTGTACTCAAAATTAATCCGTCACCTGATGCACATCACGAGGAATGCGATGTAGAGGAAGTTGACCTCAATGTTACAGGAGATATGGTCGGAGCATACGGCGGTCACGGCGGCGGTGATGAAAGACTTGCAGAAGATTTCGTCAAATTTATGCGCGGCGAAAATCCGAGCCTTGCCTGCACATCAATATTTGATTCTGTTGCAGGTCATCTCTGTGTTTATCTTGCAGATAAATCAAGAGAATCAGGCGGAATGCCGATAAAAGTTGAAATTTAATTAAATTATGCATATAAAAAGCGGCGAAGTTTTCGACGTTCAGCGTGTAGAAAAAGTCCAAATAATAAATTTCTACACGCTGACAGACTTCGAGAAATGGAACAGAATTTTGTATTTTAGGAAGGGTGCTGTACGTTGGTACCGCCCCTGAGTAAAAGGCAAAAAACGCCAAATCCCTAAGAAACTCGACGTTTCTTAGGGATTTCAATAACGTTATTATAAAGCGGGTCGTCGGGGGTGCGGGTGTCCGGTGGACACCTCTGCGAAACAGAAGCACCGATCGAGCCGAAAGGTGAGACCGCCGACCCCTACGATAATGTAATTAATGATACATAATATTAATTCGGCGTGGTTCTGAACACTTTATCGACGCCTGAGCGGCGAAGTTTTCGCCGTTTTTTGCTTTTAATATGAATCCAAAAAATTATGTTCGATACCGTTTTGTTTGTACGAAATCAGCGTATCAAGTTTGACATTATGAATTGAATTAAAAATATTCATTTCAATATCTTTATTAGTCTTTTTAAGTTCCTTAATAAGCGCTTTTACTTCCTGCCGCTTGGACTCCCCTATTCCGTCAGTTGAATTGCTGTATTCATCAACAAATCGACACGCACACTGTATAAACTCAAGATTATTATAATTTTTCCACTTAATAATAGCTTCTTCATTTACACAATAAAGCGGACGAATAAGCTCCATTCCTTCAAAATTTGTTGATTTCAGTTTAGGAAGCATTCCCTGAAGCTGTGCACCGTAAAGCATACCCATAACAGTTGTTTCAATAACGTCTGAAAGATGATGACCGAGAGCAATTTTATTGCAGCCAAGCTCCTTTGCTTTAGCATATAAGTGACCCCTTCTCATACGTGCGCAAAGATAACACGGGCTTCCTCCTACTGATTCGGTAACTGCAAAAATATCACTTTCAAAAATATTGACAGGAATTTCGAGCAAGCGGCAGTTTTCTTCAATTTTTCTGCGGTTTACGGAATTATATCCCGGGTCCATACAAATAAATTCAAGCTCAAAATCGGTATCCGAAACTCTTTTTAGCTGCTGTAAACACTTTGCCATCAAAACGGAATCTTTACCGCCGCTGATGCAAACAGCAATTTTATCACCGTCATTAATTAATTGATAGCGTTTACAAGCCTCTACAAACGGATTCCAGATAGTTTTTCTGTAAGTTTTTATAATACTTCTTTCTGCACATTGATTAAAAGTTAATTCTCTGCCCATAACAAATCCTTAAAAATGTATTTATTAAATGCTAACACAATATTATTTTTAAA
>CABUAS010000111.1 GCA_902489595.1 uncultured Oscillospiraceae bacterium
AAATATGAAAACATCTGATTTTTTTTATAATTTGCCTGAAGAATTGATTGCTCAGACGCCTGTTGAGCCGAGAAGTTCATCAAGAATGATGATTTTGAATAAGCAAAACGGTGATATTGAGCATAAGCATTTTTATAATTTAACTGAATATCTTAATGAAAATGACTGCCTTATTCTTAATGATACACGAGTTATCCCTGCAAGAATTTTCGGCGTTAAAGAAGAAACGGGCGCTGTTGTTGAATTTCTGCTTGTTGCTCAAAAAGAAAATGATGTTTGGGAATGCCTTTGCAAACCCGGTAAAAGAGCAAAAATCGGAACGAAGTTTTCATTCGGCGACGGAAAATTAATCGGTGAAATTGTAAGAATTAATGAAGAAGACGGCAACAGGTTTGTAAAATTTACCTGTGACGGTAATTTATTTGCGGTGATTGATGAAATTGGGTCAATGCCGCTGCCGCCTTATATAAGAGAAAAACTTGAGGATAAAGAACGGTATCAGACTGTTTACAGCAGGGAATTGGGTTCTGCTGCCGCACCTACAGCGGGTCTGCATTTTACACCTGAAATGCTTGAAGAAATCAAAGCAAAAGGCGTTAAAATCGGTTATGTAACTCTCCACGTCGGGCTTGGTACATTCAGACCGGTTAAAGTGGATGATGTTACAAAACATAATATGCACAGCGAGCATTATATAATGCCGAAAGAAACTGCTGATTTAATTAACGAAACCAAGAAAAACGGCGGCAGGGTTATTGCTGTCGGTACTACATCGTGCAGAACGCTTGAGTCTGTTGCTGTTAAAAACGGATGTATATGCGAAGATGAAGATGATACTTCGATTTTCATTTACCCCGGATATGAATTCAAGTGTATTGATGCTTTGATAACAAATTTTCATCTTCCCGAAAGCACACTTATTATGCTTGTATCTGCATTTGCAGGATTTGATAATATTATGAACGCTTATAATACAGCGGTAAAAGAAAAATACAGGTTTTTTTCATTTGGGGATTCAATGTTTATTTGTTAGTTTATATAATCGGAGAGAATTATGGCTGAATTTAAAGTAATTAAAAAAGAGGGAAGTGCCAGAAGGGGAGTGTTTGAAACAGTTCACGGAACTGTACAAACTCCTGCTTTTATGAACGTTGCCACGTCTGCGGCAATTAAAGGCGGATTATCCACTGAGGATTTGAAAAATATAGATACTCAGGTAATGCTTTGCAATACTTATCATCTTCATGTCAGACCTAATGACGAAGTTGTTTATAAAATGGGCGGACTTCACAGATTTACAAATTGGGATAAGCCTATTTTAACTGACAGCGGCGGATTTCAGGTTTTTTCACTTGCAAAGTTAAACAAAATTAAAGAAGAAGGCGTAACATTTAATTCGCATATTGACGGCAGAAAAATTTTTATGGGACCTGAAGAATCAATGCAGATTCAAAGCCATTTAGCGTCAACTATTGCAATGGCTTTTGACGAATGTGTTGAAAATCCGTCTACCTATAAATATGCAAAAGAGGCGTGTGAACGCACAACAAGATGGCTTGAAAGATGTAAAATTGAAATGGACAGGCTTAATTCTCTGCCCGAAACTATTAATAAAAATCAACTGCTTTTCGGCATAAATCAGGGCTGTACTTTTGATGATTTAAGAATAGAGCATATGAAACTTATTGCAAAGATGGATCTTGACGGTTATGCAGTCGGCGGACTTGCGGTAGGGGAGCCGAAAGAGGATATGTATAGGGTTTTATCATCGGTTTTGCCGTATGCGCCCGAAAATAAGCCGAGATACCTTATGGGCGTCGGCACACCGGGCAACATTCTTGAAGGCGTAAGCAGGGGAATAGATCTGTTTGATTGCGTTATGCCGAGCAGAAATGCCCGTCACGGTCATTTATTTACGTCAAAAGGTATTATAAATATTAACAATGCAAAATATATTACAGATGATACGCCGATTGACGAGGCTTGTAATTGTCCTGTGTGCAAAAACTACAGCAAGGGGTATATTCGTCATTTAATGAAAGCGAATGAAATGCTTGGTATGCGGCTGACGGTTATGCATAATCTGTATTTTTATAATAATCTTATGACCGAAATTAGAAATAATATTGAAAACAATTCATTTGAAGATTTTAAAAATGAATATTGTGTAAAACTTGATACGAGAATTTAAAAAAGTCTTGCATTTTATTCAACTTGTCTATATAATATGTATTGTTATTATAATTTGGAGGGAATTTTATGTTAAATTTACTTAGTCTTGGTTCACAGGCTGCTGCCGATGGAACTGCATCAAATCCGGCATCAATGATTATTTTAATGGTAGTAATGCTCGTTGTTATGTATTTCTTTATGATTCGCCCTCAGAAGAAGCGTCAGAAAGAAGAGCAGGAAATGAGAGCAGCACTTGAAATCGGCGATGAAATTATTACAATCGGCGGTATTGTAGGCAGAGTTGTTACTATCCGTGAGGAAGATATTGTTATTGAAACTGGTGCAGACAGAACAAAGATGAAAATTCAGCGCTGGGCTGTTAATACAAATAAAACTAAGATGGAACAGCACCAGAAAGAAGTTGAGGCTGCTAAGGCTGCTGCAAAAGAAAAGAAAAATAAAAAATCCAAAACTGATGAAACTAAAGAAGAACCTAAAGTTTTGACAGACGATAAAGATTAATTATGTTTTAAAAATGTAATATTTTTAAACTGTCCCTCATATTCATTTAATGGATATGGGGGAGTTTTTATGTCTAAAAAAGTTAAAATGATTGGCTCCAAAAGTGTTTTTATAAAATAT
>CABUAS010000112.1 GCA_902489595.1 uncultured Oscillospiraceae bacterium
ATCAACCTCGGCAAAGACATAGAAGATTACGACCTTGACGATTTAGATGAATAAAACTGCCGTCAAAAATTACTTGCAATATGGGTTTATTTATAATAAAATCATATTATTAAAAGCGGTCAACCGCACAGACCGTAATAAAAGTGCTAATCTCTTAACCTGCTAAACGAGTTAATAAACGGCAGCGTGTTTCCCCTGCACCAAAAGGGTTTTAAAAGAAAATATAGTGGTGCGACACTTAAAATGCAGACGCAGGTATTTTTAATATCTGCCTGTTGAGTTCAGGCAACAGACGAGACCTGAACAGTGCTTGCAGACATAGTGCTGTGTGGTGGCTGCACACCGGAAAAATCGCACATTAAGGGAGATGGGATTAAGGTACTGCGGTACGAAAATGCTCTCCCTTATAAATTTTATTATGATACTTGCAAAATAAAAATGCATGATAATACGAAGTTACAAAATCTGGCGGCAGTGCATTTTTATTGCCGCCTTTTTTTATTGCCGCCTTTTTTGTTGATTATTGCAGAAAATTATAATATAATAACTTTATCAAGATATATTCAAATTATTAGTCAGGAAGTTAAAAATGTTATTCCATATTTTTAATCGTTTTACCGGTATACAGCAGTATATAGCAATCGCATCTATAGTGGCGTTTGTAATTTGTTTTGTATTGCTTAAATTAAAATTACCATTCTTGCCGAAAGACAAGGGCAGAGCCTTCGCGATTAACGGTGAAGTATCAAAAGGAAAAATAAGAGGAGTAGGCATAATAATGATAGGCACATTTGTGCTCTGTTCTGTTTTTCTTTTACCTGTTACCAAAGAATTTATCCTTTATGATATATTAATTTTTTTGGAAATGCTGAGCGGTTATCTTGATGATGCATCGGATACGCCCTGGTCAGATTATAAAAAAGGATTTATCGACTTAATAATTTGCGTTTTAATTTCCGTAGTTTTTGTTTATAACAATTCTACAACAATTATGATTTTCAATTATGAAATCTATGTGCCTCCTGTTTTATTTGTTGTACTTTCAACCATTTTGTTTTGGATTGGAATTAACGTTACAAATTGTTCTGATGGCGTAGACGGATTATGCGGTTCATTAAGCATCATATCTCTTTTGAGTATTTCTTTAATATTTTTCAATCAAATCGGTGAACAATATGCTGTTTATGGGTTTATTATGATTGGGATTTTAATTGCATATTTATGCTTTAACACGAGCCCCAGCTCGCAGCTTATGGGAGACGCAGGATCAAGACCTATTGGTATATTGATTGTATTGTTGATTTTAAAATCAGAACATCCTTTAAGTTATTTATTATTATCTGCAGTATTGCTTTTTGATGGTATTGCAGGGCTGATTAAAATCTTCCTTAAAAGATTTTTGAAAATAGAAGTGCTGAAAAACATTCGTACTCCCATTCACGATGAAATGAGAAAAAATCACGGTTGGTCCGATACACAGGTTTCAGTCAGATTTTGTATCATTCAATTGTTTATTTCAACTGTCGCATATGCAATTTGCAGATAGTGCATTTGACGACAAATAAAAAAGAAAGACAGGCATACGCCTGCCTTTCTTTTTTGCTTTTAGTGGGTATAATAAAATATATATTGAAAATTGGGGAACAAAATAGTATAATAGTTTTGAAAATGTTCCCCAAAGGAGTTTTTATGACAAATAATTTTAATGAAATACAGGAGCTTTTACGGCAAAAAGCCGATTTTCAGGCTCGTTTAAATCTTATTGCATATGACGGAACGCCTGAAATAAAGGACAGAAACGGCAACAAATATCTGTATGTAAGAAAAAGAGTCGGAAGCAGAGTAACATCAACTTATGTTGATGTGTATTCGGAAGAACTGCATCAAGTGCTTTTGCGCAGCAACAGAGAAGCAAGAGAGTTAAGAAAGAATATTCGCCGTATTGATAAGGAACTGGCAACACTCGGTTTCACATCAGGTGAATTATCAGACAGAGTGATACTCAACCTTGATTTTGCAAGGGCAAATATGAAAGCAAATATTTATTCACAGGCAGTTTTAGAAGGCGTTGCAACTACTTTTCCGCAAACGGAAGAAATTATTGATAACGGAAAGGTAAACGGCGTAACGGCATCTGATGTTCAGAAAATTCTTAATTTAAAGCACGCTTGGGAGTTTATTCTTGACAGCGATGTAATTCAATGCGAGAGTAATTATTATATTCTTTGTCATATTGCAAAGCTTGTTAATGAAGGCTTTTACAGTGACGGCGGTCGTATCAGAGGTGTACCTGTAACTATAGGCGGAACAAGTTATATTCCGCCATTGCCTATTGAAACTACCGTTATGGAGCATATTGATGAGATTATAGGCAGAGATAATTCGGCTGTTGATAATGCAATAAGCCTTTGTCTTTACACGATGAAAACGCAGATTTTTAATGACGGCAACAAAAGAGCGGCAGTGATTTTTGCAAACCATTATCTTATTTCAAAGGGAGAAGGATTTATTGCTATTCCCGAAGATGATGTCCCTGAGTTTAAAAGGCTTCTTGTGTCTTATTATGAAGATGAGGACAACGGTGAAATAACGGATTTTTTGAAATCAAAATGTTGGAAAAACTTTTAATCTTTTTGACTATATTTGTTTGAAGAACGATATTTACTTGAAACAAAAACACTATACACTGAAAACATAACCGAACCGGTAATCATCACAAGCACTTCGGATACCGAACA
>CABUAS010000113.1 GCA_902489595.1 uncultured Oscillospiraceae bacterium
TTATATACAATAAATATATAATTTCAAAATGCTCATTCCTCGGCAGGCGGTAAACTTACGCCAAAAGGCACCTGCTGTCTTTGGTTGAACAGCGAATGTATTGTAACACAAGAGGGTTGCTCTTGTCAACACCTAAATAAATTATTCTGCGTCAGCGGCAGCACCTGAACCAACCTTATTCGGGTTGATACGTACACCGGGACCCATTGTTGATGCAACTGCACAGGACTTAATATACTGACCCTTTGCAGCAGCCGGCTTAGCCTTGATGATAGCATCAAGAAGTGCATTGAAGTTTACAAGAAGTTTTTCAACGCCGAATGAAGCCTTACCAATCGGGCAGTGAATGATGTTTGATTTATCAAGACGGTATTCAATCTTACCTGCCTTAGCCTCTGCAACAGCCTTAGCAACGTCCATAGTTACTGTGCCTGCCTTTGGTGACGGCATAAGACCGCGAGGACCGAGAACCTTACCTAAACGGCCTACAAATCCCATCATATCAGGGCTTGCGATTGCTACGTCAAAGTCCATCCAGCCGCCCTGGATTTTTGTAACGAGGTCAGCATCACCTACAACGTCTGCACCTGCCTCTTCAGCAGCCTTTGCAAGATCGCCTTTAGCGAAAACTGCAACTCTTACGTCTTTACCTGTGCCGTTAGGAAGAACTACAGCGCCGCGAACCTGCTGGTCTGCGTGACGTGAGTCTACACCCAAACGAACGTGAACCTCGATTGTTTCATCAAACTTAGCCTTAGCAGTCTGAATTGCAAGGTCAAGAGCCTCTGCACTATCGTATAAATTTGAACGGTCAATTAATTTTGCACCGTCTGTATATTTCTTTCCGTGTTTCATTATAAATTACCTCCAGTGGTTAATCGGATTTTTCCTCCCACACGGGGAATCAGTCTTCTACTACTATACCCATGCTGCGGGCTGTACCTGCAATCATACTCATTGCTGCTTCAAGAGATGCTGCATTAAGGTCAGGCATCTTTGTTTCGGCAATCTGCTGAACCTGCTCTTTTGTGATTGTTGCTACCTTATTCTTATTAGGTACACCTGAAGCCTTGTCAATACCGCAAGCCTTCTTGATAAGAACAGCAGCCGGCGGTGTTTTTGTTACGAATGTAAATGAACGGTCTTCAAAAACAGTGATAACAACAGGAATGATAAGACCTGCGTCATTCTTTGTTCTTTCATTGAATTCCTTTGTGAAAGCCATGATGTTAACACCATGCTGACCAAGTGCAGGGCCAACCGGTGGTGCCGGTGTTGCTTTGCCTGCAGGGATTTGAAGTTTAATTAAACCTACTACCTTCTGAGCCATTATTTTTTCCTCCTAAATATTGTGGTATGGCGGGAAAGCACTTCCCTCCCACTCAGCAAAAATGCTGAATAATAAGCAGATATACTGCGAATTACCAAAAATTAAAATCAGTCTTCAGCCTTTTCAAGCTGGTCAATTTCAAATTCTACAGATGTTTCACGGCCGAACATTGAAACAGTTACCTGAACGCTATTGTTTGCAGCGTCAATAGAATCAACAGTACCTGAAAAGCCTTCGAGCGGACCGTCAATAACATTGACCATATCACCTTCGGCATAAGATACCTGAAAGGTTACTCTTTCAAGATTATTGTTTCTTACCTCTTCATCTGTAAGCGGCTGAGGCTCGCCTTCAGGACCTACAAAGCCCGTACAGCCTCTGATATTACGAACGATATACCAAGTATCATCGGTCATAACCATTTTAACGAAAACATAACCGGGCATCAGTTTACGCTGATACTCTTTTTCTGTTCCGTCATTTTTAAGTTCCTTGACTGTTTCGGTCGGAATTGCAACCTCCTGAATCATATCATGAAGATTGCGGTTTTCAACAACAGTCTGAATATTGCTCGCAACTTTATTTTCATAACCCGAAAATGTGTGGGCAACATACCATTTAGCTTCTTCCATTATATTAATAAGCCTCCGTTAAACGTTTTGAAACTTATTCAGCGTCTGCATTTTCAGCAGTAGTATCTTCAACAAGTTCTGTAGTATCCTCTGTTGTATCTTCTGCCGTTTCGCTTACTGTTGTTTCATTAGTTGCAAGACTCTTAATGCCCTTCATTCCGAGAGAAAGAAGTGTATCTACACCGTAAATGGCAGCACCTGCGATAATTACAACAACAAGAACAATAACTGCATTCTTGATTGTTTCTTTACCTGTGGGCCATACTACTTTTTTACGTTCTGCATTTACACCCTTAAAGAATGTTTTAACGGATTTTAATGGATTCTTTTTGCCTGACTTTTTCTTGTTAGCCTTTGAAACTTTTGTTTCTTTTTCGACTTTCTTTGAAGTCTTTTCTTCAGCCATTGTAAATCCTCCGTTACTTTGTTTCTCTGTGAAGAGTGTGTTTTTTACAGAACGGGCAGTACTTGTTCATCTCAAGTCTGTCTGGAGTGTTCTTTTTGTTTTTCATTGTGTTATAATTGCGTTGTTTGCATTCAGTGCAAGCTAAAGTAACTTTAACTCTCATTTCGGCACCTCCGTTTTTAAATTCGATAAATAATCTCCCTCGGGCGTAACACAAAATAAAACGCACATAAAAAGGGGCACAAAAAATAAACCCCTTTACGAGGTGTAACTAATATACCACAGGAATTACCATAAGTCAAGAAATTTTAAAAAAAATTTGCAATTAG
>CABUAS010000114.1 GCA_902489595.1 uncultured Oscillospiraceae bacterium
TTAAAACATTTGGATGAATATAAACACAGAGCAAAAGATATATTGAAATTTGGAATTCGCCATAACAGAAAAATTGCCGATGAAATTTCTTTTGCTGATTATTATATATGCAATGAACTCGGCGGATTAAAGAAATTTGAAAATGAAGAATTTTATGATATTGCAGTTTTTGTTGATGTAAATGTAAAAGATAATGAAATAAAATCTTTAATTAGTCAATTGCTGAAATTTAATAAATGATAATACAGTATGTGTTAAAAACGGAGGTTTTAAAATGGAATTAATGGATTATCCTGACTCAAATATGAAAGAGAAAAAGAAGAAACACACGGGCTTGATTATATTTATAGTTGTTCTGATAGGTGCCACTGTAATTGGTTTTGGTGTTGTACAAAACGTAAAAAAAGCAGAATATTACTCTGACATGGAAACTATATCTTATACAATGCTTGACGGCGCAGCCAAAGCAGAGGATGCCGGAAATCTTATTAAAAGTGTGTGGCATAATGCAATATTTGAAGAAAGAGATGCAAAAACAGATAAATATACAATTGAAAACGGCAAATTTGTTGATGATTTTAATGATGCGCTTGATAATTTATTTGAAGATGAGGAGTTTATCAACAGTATTTCCGAAATAAAAAACAATCAATCGGAATCTACTGATTTAATGAGGAAATTAACAAGTCCTCCAAAAAAATATGAGGAGGCGTATTCCGTGTTGAAAGTTTATTATGATAATTATCTGAAAATGACAAATACAGTTATCAGTCCGTCAGGAAGTTTAAATACTTTTTCAGAGGATTTTAATTCTTATGATACAGAGACTGTTGATTCATATCAAAAGATGAAGTTATATTTAGAGCCGTAATGCTATTTAAAATCGTAGGGCGGGGTGCTCTCACCCCGCCGTAAAATTTAACGTTCATTGTAGGGGCGGATAATATCCGCCCGTGGGTGCAATTTATTTGAGGGATTTCAATAACATTATTAATTGCAATTACAAAATGGTGCGTCGGGGACGCCGCCCCCTACGTTTGTTGTAAAACGTTTATTGTAGTGGAGGAAGATTCCCCCAGTAGTGCGGGGGAAATGTCACGTAGTGACAAAGAGGGATGGCTGTGTATCAGTCCGTGTCTTCCCGTGCAAAAAATAAACGCTGCGAAAATATCGCAGCGTTTTGTTGTGTGTGATTATTTATTTTTTACGTTATAGAGCACGTCGGGATAGTCTGTCATAATGCAGTCAGCGCCGATGCTCATAAGATATTCCATATCCTCAGCCTCGTTAATTGTCCAGTACTGAACTGCCATATCGTGGCTGTGTGCATAGTTGATAACCTGTGCAGTGCCGAGGTTAAGACCGAGCGTTTTGAATATTCCGCCGTAAGGTATCTGAAGAACAGTGCAGGGCGGTTCATATGATTTGCTGTTTGTTAAAACAGCGCCGTAGAACTTGAGCACTTCCATAATTGATGTGCTTCTTGTCATATCGGTATATGTAGTGTCAACATATTCGCTGATTTCCTTCTGGAATGTGCCGAAAATTACTTTGTCAACAAGATTTCGTTCAACAAGCACTTCGTGTAGAATATCTACGCCTTTTCTGCCAAGGTCTTCGCCGTTTTTGATTTCAATGATGAACTTATAATCGCCTACTGAGGTCAGATAATCAAGTGCATCCTCAAGGCGCAGTATTCTTAAATCGTCTGTAACGGCGTCACCTTTTAAATCCTTGTAAGGCATTTCGCCGTCATCAGTTTCAAATTTAGCACCCATATTAAGCTGACGAAGCTCTTCGTAGGTTTTTGTTTCGGGTTTGACGTCCGTTTCACCGAAAACTTCCTCACAGTCAGATGTTCTGTCCAGCGTGTCATCGTGGAGAAGCACGAGCACATCGTCTTTCGTGATGTGAAGGTCAAATTCAAAAACGTTGATTGCGAAATTCGGGTTTTCAGCGCAGTTCTTGAACGCCATCATCGTTTCTTCAGGTGCAATTCCGCCGCCGCTTCTGTGACCTGAAATGTCCGTTTCCTCTAAAATATAAGGATTTGTTGTGTTATAGGTTTTGACGTTTTCAGGCTTTGAATGGTGCTGCCCGCTGATCGTCATGGCAATAACGATTACGGCAATGACGCCCACAATAATACCTATTACTTTTAATGCTTTTTTCATAGAAATTCCCCCTTGAATATAAGTTTAAACAAAATCTTATCCTTTGTCAACAAAACTTTGTCAAAATATATAAAAAGACACAGAAATATGTAAATTTTACAATTCCCGTGCCGTATTTATTATTAATAT
>CABUAS010000115.1 GCA_902489595.1 uncultured Oscillospiraceae bacterium
ATATAATTTATTCATAAGTATTATTGGTGATTTTATGAAAAAATCGTTAATCGTATTTATGTCATTTACATTATTGTTTTCATTTACATTTGGAATGAATTTAGCAGTAAAAAAAGTAAAATATGTAGAATCACAAAAGATTTTATCTAAAAAAACAGTCGTTCTTGATGCAGGCCACGGCGGCAAAGATTCAGGAACTACGGCAGCCGACGGAACACTTGAAAAAGAAATTAACCTTGGTATTGTTCTGAATCTTTATGATTTTTTAAGATTTTCCGGAATAAATGCCGTAACAATAAGAAATAACGATTCTGAATGTTATCCGCCGAAAAGCGACACAAGCCGTTCTGATTTATATAACAGACTTGATTTTGTGAATAATATTGATAATTCAATTCTTATTTCAATTCATCAGAATCATTTTGAAGATGCAAGTGAATGGGGAATGCAGGTATGGTATACCGCTAATGTAGAGTCAAGCAAAATTCTTGCTGACAATATTCTTGATATATCAAAATCTTTTCTTCAGCCTGAAAATCAGCGTGTGAATAAACCGTCAGACAACAGTTATTACATATTATATCAGGCAACAGTGCCGTCGGTAATGGTTGAATGCGGATTTATGAGCAATCCCGAAGAAAACAATAGACTTAAAAACGATAAATATCAAAAGCAATTATCTTATACAATTTTGATGGGAATTAATAAATACTTAACAGAGGAAAAATAAATGTCAAAGGTTAAATCATCTTATATCTGCAGTGAGTGCGGTTATGAAACCCCCAAATGGTTCGGAAAATGCCCTAACTGCGGTGAATGGAATACGCTCAATGAAGAATTATCTGCCCCTGAAATAAAAAAAGGCGGCAGAAGTGTTGTTACTGCCTCAAATCCTTTAAAATTAAATGAAATAAGCGGGGATATTGAAAAACGCATATCAACCGGAATAGGGGAGTTTGACCGAGTACTCGGCGGCGGAATTGTGCTCGGTTCGCTTGTACTGCTCAGCGGTGATCCGGGTATCGGTAAATCAACTATTCTTCTTCAAATATGCGAATATCTTGGCAAAAGCAAAAAAATTTTATATGTAAGCGGCGAGGAATCTGCATCGCAGATAAAACTGCGTGCAAACAGGCTCGGTGTATTTACAAATAATCTTTTCATTTTATCTCAAACAGATGTGCGAACGATTATTGAGTCAATTAAATCCGAAAAGCCCGATATTGTTATAATTGACTCAATACAGACAATGACTTTTGATGAATGTTCATCATCTGCAGGCTCTGTTACGCAGGTCCGTGAATGTACTAATATATTTATGCACACAGCAAAATCGTTCGGTATCCCGATACTTGTAGTCGGTCACGTCAATAAAGACGGTGCTATTGCAGGCCCGAAAGTATTGGAACATATAGTTGATACTGTTCTGTATTTCGAGGGTGAAAGAAATTATTCTTACAGAATACTACGAGGTGTAAAAAATAGGTTCGGTTCGACTAACGAAATCGGTGTATTTGAAATGATGCAGGACGGTTTGAAAGAAGTAGTAAATCCGTCAATGCTGATGCTTTCCGGCAGACCGAAAAATACAAGCGGAACTTGTGTAGCATGCGTTATGGAAGGTTCAAGACCGATTTTAGCAGAAGTTCAGGGACTTGTAACTGCAACAGGATTCGGCACACCGAGACGAATGAGCACAGGCTTTGATTATAACAGAATGGCTATGATAATTGCAGTGCTTGAAAAAAGAGCAGGATATTATTTTAACAATATGGACGCTTACATAAATGTTGTCGGCGGACTGAGGTTGGACGAGCCGTCTGCTGATTTAACTGTTGCTATGGCTCTTGTATCATCTTTGAAAGATATGCCCGTTAATGAAAATGTAATAGCATTCGGCGAAATTGGACTTGCAGGTGAAATCAGAGCAGTAAGCAACTGTGAACAACGAGTTTCCGAAGCATACAGACTCGGATTTGACAGATGCATAATTCCGTTTCATAATTATAAAGGGCTGTCAAAGCAACTAAAAATAAACGCCGACATAGTTCCGGTGCGCACAATCAGAGATGCATTTTATGCACTTACCGAGGAATAATATTTAAATAATTCACAATAATATTCAAATTCTATTGACTTTTATTATGAAATTTATTATAACTAGAGTTAACATAATGATACAAATTTACTTGAATTTGTGTTTTTGTGTAATC
>CABUAS010000116.1 GCA_902489595.1 uncultured Oscillospiraceae bacterium
ATAATAAATTTCTCTTCCTTCTGATTCAATAAATTCTTTTATAACAAATAACGAAAACCAAACAGAATTAATCGGAAAAATATAATTAACTATAGTTAATAAGTTATCGGTCATATTTTCGCCGTATAAAGCACAAATTAAAATTAACAATGGCGTAATTACATCTAGAAATATTAACGGAACAAATCGTAAAACGCCAATATTTTTAAGCAAAAATATGGTTTTGTCAATCTTTTTTAAATGTTTTTTATTAAGCATATATATCCGTCCTCAACATTTGGTCTGACACAAGCAATTTTATCAGTATTAATTTTTGTTGAAGATAAAATTTTAAGTTTTTTGTTTCCGTTGCGCTCAAATTGCTGCTGCAAATAATAATTGTCAGTAAGCATATCAGAATATGTTTCATCTAATTCATATACTTTCCCGTTTGCATAATTTTCGATTTCATTGCAACTTCCTGAATAAATAATCTGTCCTGAATTCATTACTATTATTTTATCGCAAAGCGCCTCAACATCTTCAACAATATGTGTTGAAATTATAATTATACGCTCCCCTTTTAACTTGGAAACAATGTTTTTAAAACGAAGTC
Source organism: uncultured Oscillospiraceae bacterium (assembly GCA_902489595.1). Lineage (GTDB taxonomy): Bacteria > Bacillota > Clostridia > Oscillospirales > Acutalibacteraceae > Eubacterium_R. The sequence continues at coordinate 596 of CABUAS010000116.1, forward strand.
TTTCTTCAGGATCCAAGCCTGAGGTAGGCTCATCAAAAATAATAATTTTCGGATTATTCAGAATTGCCTGTGCTATTCCCAATCTTCTTATCATTCCACCTGATAAACTTTTGACTTTATCATTGCTTTTTTCTTCAAGATTAACTAACTTAATACAATGTTTAACGTCATCTTCCAAATGCTTATTGCTGACATTTTTTATCAGTGCCATAGCGGAAAGCATTTCAAAAACGGTTAATTCCTTAAATAAACCGAATTTTTGAGGCAGATAGCCGATATTATCATTAAATTTTTGAATATAGGAAATACTCTTGTTATTATACAGAATTTCACCGGCGTTTAATTCATAAAGCTGAACAATTGACCTGATCAGAGTTGTTTTTCCTGCTCCGTTTGGGCCCAATAAGCCGTATACTCCATTATCAAAATTATAATTAATATTATTGAGAACAAGATTATTTTTAAATTTTTTTGTTACATTTTTTAATTCGAGCATAGCATTACCTTTCCTTGTTTATTCCGTTAAACATATCAGAGTATTAAAGACTGTGAACTTAATATATGATCGCTGAATTCTGCATATCTGTTAGCTCCTGATAAATTCACATGCGGCATAATAATAATCGTATTTGCATTCCTGAAAGTATCATTATCTTTGCATCTGTTAATCATATCAAACACAATATTATCGGATTCGACAGGATTCATATACGGTCTGATAACTCTGAGACCGTTTGCCTCAATTTCATCATAGAAACCGGCTATGATTGTTACGCCGCTGCCGGTTCCCGAAAAAGTATTTCTTCCTGTTTTCATAAGATTGCAATACACTTTTTGCGGTGTATTAATATGAATGCTGATTTCAGTTGATTCTTCAAAATAAAAATAATTGTAAATATAGTTGCCGTACACCTCATGCCATCCGGCGTGCGGCATATACGGGAAAAAGGCAGGAAGAAATATTCCCTGAATATTACTGTAAAAAGTACCGCTGAAACCGCTGTAGGTAAAGCAAAGCTTATTGATTTCTCCCGAATTGTAAACAGTTACATAATCACCGTTTTGCTCAAATTTAAGTTTGTTATTATTTTCATCGGTTATTTTGCTTATATTATACTGATGATAAAGAGTAAATATATATTCATTTAAATCGGTTTTATCGGGAACCACTTCAACTTTTGCGTGTAATTTGTTAAATATCGTTAAATCTGCGTTATAACTTAAAACAGCAAAGTCTGCATCTTTTTCACTTACTGAATAAAAGTTATCTTTCGAACTGTAATTTAAATAATCGCTGCTTACCGTTTCCTGCGGATGAAATCCTTCAAGCTGAACTTTTGATGAAGGAATTAAAACAGAAATCAAAAATAATATTGAAAGAGCAAACAGCGGAATTCTTTTAAAGAAATTCTTTCTGTTTTTTGGAACAGATGTTTTGTATAAAATCAAACCGGATAAAAGAATACACCAAAATAAACACGCACACCACCTGTTTGATATGCACCCCAAAAGTTAGACACTTTTGGAGGTGCATATTTTTTATGAGTAA
>CABUAS010000117.1 GCA_902489595.1 uncultured Oscillospiraceae bacterium
TTAATGATTAAAAATCTTAAAATTTATTGTGCATTTTTAACAATATCTTATTTTAACTATTGTATTTTTTAAGTAAAGTGTTATATTATTAACTGAAAGAACAGTGAGCGGTCACTCACTGCATTACAAAATCAAAGGGGGTATTCATTTATGAATGAATATATCGAAAATGTTATTAAAACTGTTGAAAGACGAGATAACGCCAAGCCCGAATACATACAATGTGTTAAAGAGGTTTTCCGTTCACTCGAAAAAGTGATTGAAGAACATCCGGAATATGTTGAAGACGATCTTTTAACAAGAATGGCAGAGCCTGACAGACTTATCACTTTCCGTGTTGCTTGGGTTGATGACGCAGGAAAAACACAGATTAACAGAGGATACCGTGTTCAGTTCAATTCAAGCATTGGACCTTACAAGGGCGGACTTCGTTTTCACCCGAGCGTTAACTCGTCAATTATGTATTTCCTGGGATTTGAGCAGACCTTCAAAAACTCACTTACAGGTTTGCCTATGGGCGGTGCAAAGGGCGGTTCTGACTTTGACCCGAGAGGCAGAAGCAAGGGCGAAATTATGCGTTTCTGCCAGGCGTTTATGACTGAACTTTACAGACATATAGGTCCGAACGTTGACGTTCCGGCAGGTGACATCGGCGTCGGCGCAAGAGAAATAGGATTTTTATTCGGTCAGTACAAACGCATTGCAGACGCTTTTGAAAACGGCGTAATCACCGGCAAAGGCTTGTCATACGGCGGTTCTTTAATCAGACCTGAGGCAACAGGCTACGGCGCAGTTTACTACACCTGCGAAGTATTCAAGCATCAGAACGACGATATTAAAGGCAAAACCTTTGCAATTTCCGGCTTCGGCAATGTAGCGTGGGGCGCTTGCAAAAAAATTGCAGAACTCGGAGGTATTCCCGTTACAATTTCAGGTCCCGACGGATATATTTATGATAAAGACGGAATTATTACTGAAGAAAAGATTAATTATCTTCTTGAGATGAGAGCATCAGGCAGAGACAGATGTGAAGATTATGCCGACAAATTCGGCGTGCCGTTCTTTAAAGGTGAAAAGCCGTGGGGCGTTAAGGCTGATGTTGCAATGCCGTGTGCTACTCAGAACGAAATTACTATTGAAGAGGCAAAAAAGATTATTGCAAACGGCACAAAATATTACATAGAAGTTGCAAATATGCCTACCACAGAAGATGCGCTCAATCTGTTTATGAACACTGACGGTGTAATTGTAGCACCGTCAAAGGCAGTAAATGCAGGCGGCGTATGCGTTTCGGGTCTTGAAATGAGTCAGAACAGCCAAAGGCTTTCGTGGACAGCAGAAGAAGTAGACACTAAACTTCACAATGCCATGATTGAAATTCATAAAAATTCGGTTGCCGCAGCTGAGCGCTACGGACTCGGTTACAACCTTGTTGCAGGCGCAAACATTGCAGGCTTTGAAAAAGTTGCCGAGGCTATGATGGCACAGGGAATTTATTAAAATTTCAAGGGCACAGCTTAAAGCTGTGCCCCGCTTTTTCAACAAATATATAAATAATTTAAAATATATCTTGACAAACAGGATTTATCTGCTATAATTATATAGCAACAGCAAAACAGAATATATCGCGGGGTAGAGCAGTTGGAAGCTCGTCGGGCTCATAACCCGGAGGTCGCAGGTTCGAGTCCTGCCCCCGCAACCACTGTGATAGAGCCAAATTTTTAAGTTTGGCTCTATTATTTTTTTATGTTCTTCTACCACTTTTTCTACCACTTTTCATTTTTACATCAAAGCACTTGAAATCGAATTAGCAATATTTTCTTTTCGCTTAGTGTCTAAGTGCAAGTAAATATTTGCCGTTGTCTGAATATCAGCGTGCCCAAGCCATTCTTGAATATCTTTAAGTGTAAAGCCTTGTTCATTTAACAGACTGCCACAACTATGGCGAAGTCCGTGAAAGGAAATATGTTTTAAACCATATTTTTTCAAAGTTTTAGAAAATTTATGTGTAATATAATCTGGATCATAAGGTCTGCCGTCTTCCCATTTAAAAACATAATCATTGTTTACATATTCTTTACCAAATAATTTTTTATTTTTATT
>CABUAS010000118.1 GCA_902489595.1 uncultured Oscillospiraceae bacterium
ATATTTATAATTTATGCTTGAGAGGATTAAGTATGTCTGACAATATTGATGAAAAGCTTGACAGCCCTCTGGTTGTTCATAAAGAAACAGATGCCTCATTTGAGGAAAATAATACGGAACTTGATGTAAATATAACACATATTGATGAAGATACCGTTACTTTGGAAAGACACAGATTTAAAAAAGTTAAGAAAAAAAGCAAAGCACCTTATGTATTTTGCGCAGTATTGATTATTATTGCTGTTTTTGCAGGCCTTTATTTCGGCGGAGTCATTCCAAAATTCTTTGATAAGGGGGAAACTACCGTGCCTGTATCGGACGGCAGCGAATCAACAACCGAAGAAAACAGATTCAAGGGAATTATAACAGTTAAAGGCACTTATCTTTTCTTTGAAGGAAAAGAAATTAACGGCACTGAAGATTTAATAAGTAAAATCAAATATGCCAATGAAAATACATCATTTATTATTCAGGATGAAAATGCCGATTCAACATTTCTTAATGACGAAATTCTGCCGATTTTAACTTCATATAATATTCAGTATGAGGTCAAATATATTGTTTCAAGCGGTCTTATGAGTGCAAATGAAACTGCAACAAGCACAACTGCTGCGCAGACTTCGCAGGCTCAGACTGCCGCAAACGGTGCAAAACAATGAATTTTGAACTGCTCGAATTTTTAAATCTTGATGCCAAGTTAGTTAAAAATCTTACTGACCTTGCCGAAAAAGACGAGGTCGGTATTTTGCGTTTAAGTGAGAAGTTTTACCTCGGCAATACTGCCTGCCTTCGCGGTAAATCGCCGCTTATGAAACTCGCCGTAATACTTAAAGCCGCTGAGAAAACACATTTTCTTTACAAAGAAAAAGGAATTAGTGATAAAGTGTTTGAAGCGACTTTTACTGATATAAAAATCTGGTGTGAGAACTGTGATAACAGGGGACTTGAAAATATAAACTGGATAAAAAATCATATTAACTTTGAACTATTCAGACTCGGAAGACTGCAGTTTCAGATTTTTACATGTTCTAATCCTGCACTGAATTATTCAAAACTTCCATTTAATAAGGGCGAAAGAGTTATTTATGTTCATATTCCGCAGGGCGAAAAACTTGATTATGATGAATGTATAAAATCTCTTAAATCGGCTGATGAATTTTTCAAAAAATATTTTCCCGAATATAATTATAACTTTTATTTCTGCGAAAGTTGGCTGATTTTTGAAAACAACAAAAATTTTATGGCTGAAAATTCAAATATCGTTAAATTTATGAGCCTTTTTGATATTCATTACTTAGTTAATGCCGAGGCTCAGGCTTTTGAAAGGATTTTCGGTAAAGATATTAATAATAATTCATCGATTTACAAATTGATTAAAAATAAAAGAAAAAGTGATATAAATTCTTTATCTGAACTTACATCACTTCAAAAATCTGCTAAAAAATATTTGCAGTCGGGCAACAAACTCGGTATAGGAATCGGAACAATTCCAAAAGGTAAATACTGATTTAATTTCTGCTGTATTCATTTACTGCAAGTTCATCACAGCGTTCATTGTATTTGTGCCCGTTATGCCCCTTAACCCATATGAATTCAACATTGTGAATATCAAGCAGCTCAAGCAGCTGTTCCCACAAATCAATATTAAGTGCAGGCTTTTTATCTGCTTTCTTCCAACCGTTTCTTTTCCACGAATAAACCCAGGCTTTATTAACCGCATCGCACACATATTTTGAATCAGTTGTAAGTTTAACTTTGCACGGCTCTTTTAGTGCTTTGAGTGCCATAATAACCGCTGTCAGTTCCATTCTGTTGTTAGTAGTTTCTTTTTCAAAACCGCTGAGTTCTTTTTCTCTGTTTTTATAAACAAGAACTGCTCCCCAGCCGCCCTTGCCGGGATTTCCGCTGCAGGCGCCGTCTGTATAAATTTCAATATTCTTCATAACTTTAACCTCTTGTCAGAATATTTTACCATTAATTATGGTAATAATCAATATAGACTTTTTTATTTAAAATCAGTATTGTAAGACCGCATTTACATAATTTACTCAAAATGTAAATTTACCTTACTTGACAATTATTTTATTTTAAGATAATAT
>CABUAS010000119.1 GCA_902489595.1 uncultured Oscillospiraceae bacterium
CTGTAATATCTGTAAACGGTGTTGACGGATACGGATTTGCGTTCTTATACGGCTCGCCTGCCATACGGTACAGAATCGTTACAAACATTGCTCTTGTAATCGGCATTGTCGGAGAAAACAGCGTTCTTTCAGGCGGATTTGTACCCGTGATAAATTTATTATTTACCGATGTATATTCAACCAAATCACCGTAATAAACGAAATCGCCGATGTCCTCAAACGGTATTTCTGAAATTATTTCCCCACATTCAGTGCATTTTTTCACAAGTATACCGTTGCTATCGGTCCATTCATATTTGTGAGTATGAGTGTCTGTATCTTTCACTGATATCTGATATTCTTTACTGCCGTCAAGCGGCGCTTTGTAATCGGTATCTGCTTCACTGCCTGAAAATTCCTCTACCCAGAAGTGAGTGCCGTTATAGTATGCATGTCCGATTCCTACTGCTTTATATTTGCTGCTGAGCAGGTTTCTTCTATGACCCTGATGTTCATAATCGGCAAAATCTTCACGCCAGTCTTCGTGAACTTCACCCGCAGTCAGATGACCGGATGCAATATTTTCGCCGCAGGTTACAGCCGTTATTAAATTAATGCCGTTTTCCGTGTATGCTGTCCAGGTATTTCTGCCGTCAGGTCTTGTGTGAGAAAATTCTATTGCAATTTCAACTGCTCTTTGCATGGCGGTTTCTTCAAGTTTATAATCGTATTTCAGTTCGCCGAGGCTGCTGCATTTGATAACCGTTTCATTATCTTTATCCCAGTACCAGGCGTCATTGCCTGTTCTGAATTCGTTAATCATATCAAGTATCGATCGTGCCTCACTTTGACCGAATTCGGCAGTTACCGATATTGTTTTTGTGCCGTTTGCGGCGGCAGAAAAGTTTGCACACATCAAAGATGTTATTATAATTGCAGCAGCTAAAACCGCACTGATTATTTTTTTTGCTTTCATTCTGCACCTCAATACAGTTTCGGCAGGACATATAGCCCTGCCGTTTTTTTATTATTATTTGTTTTCTTCTTCATATGTGAATGCGCATACATCGCCGCTGCCGAAGAACTCTTCAATAAGCGGAGTAAGTGTGTCACCCTCGCCGTAATCGGGGGAGAGCATTTCTTTTACTGACTCGTCAAATGCGCCCGAATAATCTGTTTTTGCAGAAAATCCAAAAGCGTATTCGGCAGTGTCAAGCACACCGTTTAATACTTTGTAATAGTCAGCAATATTGTTTTCCTTAACGTATACATTATATGTAAAACTGTCAATTATAACTGCGTTTACAGCGCCTTTTTCAAGGCCGCCGAAAGCCTCGGCGGTATCATTGTAAGCAACCGCTGAAGAAAGTCTGCTTTTAACTGCGTCATTTTTGTCAAGAGCAGTTTGTGCAAAGTCGGAAACTACTGCGGCAGGCATACCTGTAAGACCATTGTAATCGGCAATTTCAGAATTGTTTTTAACTACGGTTATTACATCATTTTTGATAAGATTTGTGCTCCACCTGTAATCTTTGTTGTTTGTGCCGATGTTTTTCTGAAGACCGCCGCACATAATTACGGCATTAAATTCGTTGCCGTTTTCATCTGTATAACAAACATCTTCATCAATTCTGAAATTACTGTCTACCTTGATGAATTTATAATTTTCATATTCGCCTTTAAAGGACTCAAATGTTTCTTTTATAAGTTTAACGTCAAAACCGTCAAGTTCACCGTTTTCATTTGTGAAAATGAACGGTGCTTTTTCCTCCGTGTAAGCAATGAGCATCGTTTTGGAAGTGATTTCTTCCGCCTCGCCGCCTTCCTGCTTTGAACAGCCTGCAAATACACAGCAGATTAAAACAGCAGCCATTAAAATTGAAAAAATCTTTTTAGCAGTATTCAATGTTAAATCCTCCTCGGAATATATGCATATCATTATTCTAATTTTATAACATAATATCAT
>CABUAS010000120.1 GCA_902489595.1 uncultured Oscillospiraceae bacterium
CTTTATATAATGTTTTATTATTATTAAATTTATTTAAGTTACAATCGTAAAGTGTAGGTTTAAGAACGGACAAATCAAGAGAATAACTGTTATAACCTGACGATACCTGATATTCACCGCCGAAAATAATATAACCGATTCTGCCGAGAGAAACGGTAAGAACCATTATGATTGAAATACAGATTGCCATAACTCTTTTATACAAAAAAAACACCCCTGTGATATTATTCACAGGAGTATAAATTTTTAATCTCTTTTACGCCTTAAAATTGCATCTTCCGAAACAGGAATACTGCATTTAAAGGAATAAACATCTGTTGCTTTGTTAGCAGCGTCTGTTTTTTCACTGTCATTTTCATTATACAAATCCTCAACAGTGACTGTATAAGGCTTTTTGAAAGGCTCAACGACTTCGAGTGTATCGCCCTCAAAAAATCTGTTTCTCTGAGAAACGACAAGACGATGATTTTCCGCATTATACTCTTTGAAAACAGCGCAGACATCCCATTCACGTTTATAACCGCCGGTATCAAGCACCTGACCGTTTTTAATTCTGCCGAAATTAAAGCCTGTTGTATATTCACGATGGCTCATTTTATCCATTTCCTGCAAAATCCAGTCGGGAACTTTAAAATCTTCTGACGGATTTTTGAGATATTCATCAAGAGCGGCACGATAAGCGTATGTTACAATAGCAGTGTAATACTCGCTCTTTGCCCTGCCCTCAATTTTAAACGAATCAATACCTGCACTGACAAGTTCGGGAATATGTTCAATCATACAAAGGTCACGTGAATTGAATATATAAGTGCCCTCATCTTCCTGATTAACAGGAAAATACTGACCCGGTCTTGTTTCCTCAACAAGATGATATTTCCACCTGCATGGCTGGGCACAGTCGCCTCTATTAGCGTCACGACCAACCATATAATCTGATAAAATGCATCTGCCGCTGAAGCTCATACACATTGCGCCGTGAACAAATACTTCGATTTCAAGATTAGGATTTGTCTTTTCACGGATTGTTCTGATTTCATCAAGTGAAAGTTCGCGTGCCGTAACAACCCTTGATGCGCCCATTTCATAAAATGCATTTGCAGATTGATAATTTACAATACCCGCCTGTGTTGAAATATGAACATCTGTATCGGGAGCATACTTTTTAGCAAGGTTTAAAACACCCATATCGGCAATAATAAGCGCATCTACACCGATTGATGAAACATACTTCAAATAATCCGGCAGAAGTTCTATTTCATCATTTCTTGGCAGAGTATTACAAGTTAAATATAATTTTTTATTATTTTTGTGCACGAAATTAACTGCGTTTTTCAGTTCATCTGCATCAAAATTTGACGGATTTGTCCTCATTCCGAACATTGTTCCGCCGACATAAACTGCGTCAGCGCCAAACTTAACTGCAAGTTTTAACCGTTCCATATCACCGCTCGGTGAAAGCAATTCAATTTTTCTCATAATTAATATTCCAGATACGGGGCATATGTTTTAATTTTATTTCTGAACTCAGTCGGATTTGCCGCAGTATAAAGATTACGCTTATTATCATGGAAAAAGTAATAATCTTCTGACTCTTCCGGCCAAAGAACAGCCTCTATTGCTGCAATTCCGGGATTGCATATAGGACCTTTGGGAAGTCCTTTAAATTTAGAATCATTAT